>JBKPQU010000371.1:0-5930 GCA_046734255.1 Actinomycetota bacterium | reverse complement strand
GGGTCACAATCATCCTTCCCACGAGTATCGCAATCGTTTGCGCTCTCAACTGAGCCTGGCCGCGAGGGGGCGTTCGATGACTCAGCACCCGCTCAGCCGATCCACCGCACGATCCGCCGCGATCCGCCGCGCCTGGCTGCCCGCCGCGGTGCTCGTGGTGGGGCTGCTCGCCGGCTGCGGCGGCTCGAGCAGCGGGGGCGCGGCGGCGAGCTCCGGCTCGTCCGAGCCGCTGGTGATCGGGGCCTCGCTGCCGTTGACCGGCGACTTCGCCCAGCCGGGCGGTGAGGCGAAGAAGGGCTACGAGATCTGGCAGTCGATGGTCAACGACAACGGCGGCCTGCTCGGCCGCAAGGTCCAGCTGAAGATCATGGACGACGCCAGCAGCCAGGACACCGTGGTCGCCGACTACACCAAGCTGATCACGCAGGACAAGGTCGACCTCGTCCTCGGGACCTTCTCCTCGTTGCTGAACTTCCCGGCCTCGGCGGTCGCGGAGAAGAACGGGATGGTCTTCGTCGAGCCCGCCGGCGGGGCGCCGGACATGTTCACCCGCGGCTTCAAGAAGCTGTTCTTCGCCCAGCAGGCGACCGCCCCGCACCAGGCCGACGTGTTCGTCGATTGGATCAAGAGCCTGCCGGCCGACCAGCGCCCGGCGACCGCGGCGTACCCGACCCAGGACGACCCGTTCACCCGGCCGGTGATCGAGTCGATGCAGAAGCAGCTCGAGGCGCTCGGCGTCAAGACGGTCTACACGACCGTCTACCCGGCCGACACCACCAACTTCCAGACGGTCGCCTCGGCGATCGCCGCCAAGAAGCCGGACCTGGTCGCCCAGGGAGCGGTGTTCGAGGACGGCGTCGGCCTGATCCGCTCGCTGAAGCAGCTCAACTTCTCGCCAAAGATCATGTTCCAGACCTCGGCCCCGAGCAACTCCTCGCAGTACAGCGACGCCATCGGGGTCGCGAACACCGAGGGCATCTTCTACACGGTCAGCTGGAACGACCGGGCCAAGACGCCGCTCAACCCCGAGTTCGTCGCGGCGTACGGGAAGCTGTACGGCGGCGCGCTGCCGGCCGAGGACGCGGCCGACGCCTTCGCCGCCGCGCAGGTGTTGCAGGCGGCGGCCGAAAAGGTCGGCAAGGTGGACCAGGACGCGATCGCGACGTGGCTGCACGGCAACACCGTCGAGACCATCCTCGGCCCGCTGTCCTGGACGGAGACCGGGGAGCCGAAGGGTGACTTCCTGCTGGCCCAGTGGCAGAGCGGCCGGCCCGAGATCGTGCTGCCGGAGGACGTGAAGACCACCGACCAGGTGGTCAACCCGAAACCCGCCTGGCAGTAAGCACCGGCGGCCGGGGCTACCGTGGGGTGGTCCCGGTCGCCGGACCCCGGGAGGTCGCCGTGGCGCAGCTGTCGCAGGCGATCGTGCTGGGACTCCTGATCGGCGGCGTCTACGCGCTGATGGCCAGCGGCCTGACGCTCATCTTCGGTGTGATGCGGATCATCAACGTCGCGCAGGGCGCCTTCCTCGTCATGGTCGCCTACCTCACGTGGTGGGTGTGGTCGACCACCCGTGCCGATCCGATCCTGCTCAGCCTGGTCATGGCGCCGGTGATGTTCGGTGTCGGATGGCTGCTCTACCAGGGCGTCTTCCGCCGGCTCCGCGGTTCCACCCCGGCGATGTCGGTGCTGCTGACGTTCGGGCTGGCCATCACCATCGAGGGGGCGCTCGGGCTGACTGCGGGCAACCGGTTCCACTCGGTCACCCCGGCCTACTTCGACCAGTCGTTCCGGGTCGGGCCGCTGGTGCTGCCCAAGGCCCAGCTGTTCGGGTGCCTCGCCGCCCTCGCCGTCCTCGCGGTCATGTACGTCGTGCTCACCCGCACGTGGGCCGGCCGGGCGATCCGGGCCACGTCGGAGAACCCCTCGGGGGCGGCGCTGGTCGGCATCGGCGCCTCGTCGGTCGCCGCGCTCGCGTTCGCGATCGGCACGGCCACCGCCGGGGTTGGCGGCGCGGTGCTGTCGGTGCTCTACCCGTTCTTCCCCGCCTCGCACTACGACTGGATCTCCCGGCTGTTGGGGATCATCGTGCTCGGCGGGATGGGCAGCCTGCCGGGGGCGCTGATCGGCGCCGGCGTCCTCGGGCTGGCCGAGACGCTCACCGCGACCTACGGCTCGCTGCGCTGGTCGACGCTCGTGTTCTACGTCGTGATCGTCGCCGTGCTGCTGCTGCGCCCGCAGGGCATCTTCGGCACCCCGCTGCGCGAGGACGGATGAGCGACCGCAGGCAGCTGTGGGCCTGGACCCGCCGTGCGGTGATCGGCATCGCGCTGCTGGCGCTGCTGCTGTACCCCGTGCTGCAGCCGGAGGCGGCGTACCCGCAGACCGTGCTGCTGATGGCGTTCCTGCTCGCGGTGATGGCGATGAGCTGGAACATCATCTCCGGGTTCGCCGGCTACATCTCGTTGGGGCACAGCGCGTTCCTCGGCCTCGGCGCCTATACCGCGGGGATCCTCTCGCTTCGCTGGGGCGTCAACCCGCTGTACCTGGTCCCGCTCGGCGGCCTGGTCGCGACGGCCACCGCGGTCGGCGTCGGGGCGGTCGTGCTGCGCGCCCGCGGCCACGCATTCGTGATCATCACGATCGCGCTGCTGCTGGGCCTGCAGGTGTGCGCGGTGAACTTCTCCGGGATCACCAACGGCTCGGACGGGATCACGCTGCCGCTGCCCGCCTGGCCGTCCCGGCTGCAGAACATCCCCTTCTACTACCTGTTCCTGGCGCTGATGCTGGCCACGTTCGGCTTCACCGCGTGGATCCGCCGCACCAAGTTCGGCACCGGCCTGGTCGCGATCCGGGAGGACGAGGGCAAGGCCGCCGCGATCGGCGTCAGCACGACGACGTACAAGATCCTCGGCTACGCCGCCAGTGCCGTGTTCATCGGGATGGCGGGCGCCGTCTACGCCTACTTCCTCACGTTCCTCAACCCGGTCGGCGCCTTCAGCATTCTGGTCAGCGTCACGATCGTGCTGGCCGCGCTGGTCGGCGGGCGGGGCACGATCTGGGGACCGCTGATCGGTGCCTTCATCGTGCAGATTCTCAGCGAGGTGGCCACGGTGCAGGCGGGCGGCAGCGGCAACCGGCTGCTTCTGCTCGGCCTGGCGCTGATGGTCGTGGTCCTGTTCCTTCCGGCCGGACTGTTGCCGACCATCGCCTCGCTGCTGGCCCGCCTCCGGACCCGCGGCGCCTCGGTGGAGTTCCTGCAGCAGGCCGCCGCGCTGCGCGCGCGCCCGCTCGAGGTGCACCACCGTCTGCCCCCGTCCGGCGAGCGCCCCGGCCGCTCGCTGCTGGAGGTTCGCGGCGTCGCCCGCCGGTTCGGCGGGCTCACCGCCGTCGACGGAATCGACCTGAGCGTCGCCGAGGGCAGCATCACGGGCCTGATCGGGCCGAACGGCTCCGGCAAGACCACGCTGTTCAACCTCGTCACCGGCGCGATCCGGGCGGACCGCGGCGAGATCCTCTTCGACGGCGAGCGGATCGACCGGATGCCGCCGTGGCGGCGCGCGCACCGCGGGCTGGGCCGGACCTTCCAGGTGACCCGGCTGTTCGGCGGGATGACCGTGCTGGAGAACGTGGTCGCGCCGCTGCCGGAATTTCGCTGGCGCACGCTCGCCGCGGACGCCGTCACCGGCCCGGAGGCGTTGCGCGCCAGGGAGTTGCTCGACGCCTTCGGGCTGGCCCGGTTCGCCGACCAGGCCGCCGGCACGCTGTCCTACGGCCAGCAGAAGCTGGTCGAGCTCGCGCAGGTGCTCATGCTCCAGCCGCGGCTGATCCTGCTGGACGAGCCGGCCGGCGGGGTCAATCCCGGCCTGGTGGAACGGATCGCGGGCATCGTCCGGGAGCTCAACCGCCAGGGCATGACGTTCCTGGTGGTCGAGCACGACATCCCGCTGGTGCTCCAGCTGTGCGACCCGGTCGCCGTGCTCAGCGCCGGCCGGCTGATCGCCCAAGGGCCGCCCGAGGCGGTGCGCTCGGATCCGGGCGTGCTGCAGGCGTACCTGGGCGCGGACTCCGAACAGGCGGCCGGCTGATGCTCTCGTTGCGCGATGTGCACGCCGGGTACGGCGGCGGCGACGTGCTGCGCGGTGTGGACATGGACGTCGCGGAGGGCTCGATCACCTGCGTGGTCGGGCCGAACGGTGCCGGTAAGTCCACGGTGCTGCGGGTGGTCAGCGGCCTGCTGCCGGCCAGGGGCGGGAGCGTGCTGTTCGACGGCTCGCCGATCGATCGCCTCGACAGCGCGGGCGTGCTCGCGCTCGGGATCGCCCACGTGCCGCAGTCCCGCGCGCTGTTCGGCCGGATGAGCGTGCGGGAGAACGTGCTGCTCGGCGGTTACCTGTTGCGCCGGGACCGTGCGCTGGTCGAGCGGCGCTACCGCGAGGTGGCCGAGATCGTCCCGCTGATCGCCGAGCGCTCGCACCAGCGGGCCGGGAACCTCTCCGGCGGCCAGCGGCGGATGGTGGAGATCGCCCGGTGCCTGATGCTGCGGCCGCGGCTGCTCATGCTCGACGAGCCCTCCCTGGGGCTGGACCCGCGTGGCCTCGCCGCGGTCACCGAGGTGATCCGCTCCACGATCGACGCGGGGGCCACGGTGCTGCTGGTCGAGCAGAACGTGCGGCTGGGCCTCGGAATGGCCAGCCACGCGGTGGTGATGGAAGGTGGGCGGGTACGGCTGCAGGGCAGCGCGGCCGAGGTCCGGGACAACCCGGAGGTCGCCGAGCTGTACCTGGGCGGCGCCCCGCGGGAGCTGCCCACCCACGACGTGTGAGCCTGCCTGCTGCCGGAGAGGGAGATGTGCCGGTGGACGCTGGGACCGCCGACGTCGTCGTCATCGGGGCCGGCCACAACGGCCTGATCACTGCCGCCTACCTCGCCGCCGCGGGCGTGGACGTGGTGGTGCTGGAGGAGAGCGACGTCGTCGGGGGCAACACCGTGACGGAGCGGTTGACGCTGCCCGGGTTCGCCCACGACTCCTGCTCCAGCGCCCACGTCCTGATCCAGTCCAACCCGCTGATCCGCGACGACGAGCTCGGGCTCCTGGCCTCCGGGCTGCGCTACGTCCATACCGACCCGGCAGCGGTGTTCCCGGACCTGGCGGGGGAGCCGTTCGTGATGTGGCGAGGCGGGCAGCGCACCGCCGAGGGGATCTCCGCCTGGTCCTCGCAGGACGCCGACGCCTACCTGGGGTTGCTGGGCGAGTGGGCGGGCGGCCTGCGGGGGGCGCACAACCGCTGGAACGCGGGCCGGCTCGACCCCGTCGAGTCGGCGGACGACGCGCGGTACGCCGCCCTGCGCGCCCGCAGCGCGCAGGAGGTGATCTGCGAGCGCTTCCGGCACCCGCGTACCCGCGACTTCCTCACCTGGCTGTCCTTCGCCACCATCCAGCCCCTGGACCGGCCGGGCACCGGCATCCTGCCCTTCGCGATCACCGCCGGTCGCGACCAGTTCGGCTGGGCCACACCGATCGGGGGATCCGGGGCCCTGCCCCAGGCTCTGGCCGGTTACCTCGACGCGCGCGGCGCTCGGGTGCTCACCGGGTGTCCGGTCGAGGAGATCCTGGTCTCGGGGGGACGGGCCGCGGCGGTCAGGACGGCCGCGGGTGAGGTGCTGCACGCCCGCAGGGCGGTGGTGTCGTCCGCGCACCTGACCCAGCTGCCGGGCATGCTGCGGGGCGTCCCCGTGCCCGCCGACCTTGCCACGGCCCGCTCCGCCTGGCGGCCCGGCCTGACCCTGTTCGCCGTCCACGTGGCGGTGCGCGGGGAGTTCCGCTACCCCGTCGGCGCCGACGGCATAGCCTCGGTCGCCGGTGGGCTGGGATCGGCGAGCGGGCTGGCGCGGCAGCTGGAGGCGTTCGGCCGGGGCGACTGCGACGA
>JBKPQU010000370.1:0-3222 GCA_046734255.1 Actinomycetota bacterium | reverse complement strand
CCCCGGAGGTGATGGTCGCCGTCCAGGCGGCGGTCCGGCAGAGGTGACCGCGGCAGTGAAGGCGGTGGAGTCAGTGCGCCGTCGCCACAGGCGCGCCCACGGGCTGGCCGATGTCGGCGAGGACGTCGGTGAACCAGGGCGCCCCCTGGACGTCGAACCGTTTCCCGCCGCGGACCCGCTTGAACTCGATCGCGCGCAGCCGTCCGCCGCGCTCCTCGTCGTGCCCGATCAGGCCGCTCTCGCCGCGTAGCGCGCACTCGACCGCGAGGTCGGTGCAGCTCTTGATCAGCCGCAGATCCTCGGCGTTGGCCGCGGCCGACCGGCTGAAGTAGCCGCTCTTCTGCACCATCTTCTTCTCGGCACCGAGCTGGTCGGCGAACTGCTCCGCGAACCAGGCGCCCGGGTTGATGGTGTCCAGCTTCACGTGGCCGAACGCGTCGCGCTGCGGCTCCTCGCCCCGGCCGATCATCTCCTCCACGATCGACTCCACCCCGGCGCCCTCGGAGATGAAGAGGTTGACGCAGCCGAGGTCGTCCATCACCGCCCTCAGCCGGCTCGCCTCGGCCTCGACGTCGAACTCCAGCTCCGGGATGTAGACGCCGTGCACGTCCCAGCGGCGGCGGTCGTTGCCGAGGCCGGCGAACGCCTGGGCGGCCAGCCATTCGCGGTACTTCGCCGCCGTGGCGGCGGTCAGCCAGCCGCAGTTGCGGCCCATCACCTCGTGCACGATCAGCATCCTGGGGTTCGAGCTGTGCTCGGCGACGATGTTCCGCGCGAAGATCGCTCCCTGCTCGGCGGCGGTCGCGGCGCCGAGGCTCTGCCGCACCGGGACGACGTCGTTGTCGATCGTCTTGGGCAGCCCAACGACGGTCAGCTCCTGCCCGCGCTCGTGCAGGAAGTGCGCCAGGTCGGCCGCCGTGGTGTTGGTGTCGTCGCCGCCGATGGTGTGCAGGACGTCGACCCCGTCCCCGGTCAACCGGTCGCCGGCCACCTCCAGCGGGTTCTGCCCCTCGGCCACCAGCCCGCGCTCGAGGAGGTCCTTGACGTTGGTGAGCTTGACCCGGCTGTTGCCGATCGGGCTGCCGCCGAAGCGGTGCAGCAGGTGGGCGTCGGCCCGGATCCGGTCGGTGACCTCGACCGTGCGGCCCTCCAGCAGTCCCGCGTACCCGTCGAGGTAGGCGGTGATCTCCACCTCGGGGACGATCTCGCTGTACCGCTCGATCAGGCCGCCGACGGCCGAGGACAGGCACGGTGCGAGCCCACCGGCGGTGAGCAGGGCGACACGGCGAACGGGCATGGCTGCTCCAAGCGGGATGGGTGGCGGCTCGATCCCCGGCGCGGGAACGGCTGCGACGACACGCCTTCGTGCTGTCCAAACCCTAGACCGGCGGCGGACCGGCCGCCTTCGTCGATGGCCGCGAGGCGTGCGGCCGGGCCTGGGCGGGCCGGTCCGGAACCTGAAAGGCTGGCCCGATGGCCTACACCGCCGCACCGGACCGGTACGACTCGATGACCTACCGCCGCTGCGGGCGCAGCGGCCTGCTGCTGCCGGCGATCAGCCTCGGCCTGTGGCAGAACTTCGGCGACGTGACCCCGATCGAGGTCCAGCGGGCCATCCTGCGCCGAGCCTTCGACCTCGGCGTCACGCACATCGACCTGGCGAACAACTACGGCCCTCCGTACGGCTCCGCAGAGATCAACTTCGGCCGGGTCCTCCGGGAGGACCTCGCGCCGTACCGGGACGAGCTGATCCTCTCGACCAAGGCCGGCTACGACATGTGGCCCGGGCCGTACGGCGACCACGGCTCGCGCAAGTACCTTCTGGCCAGCCTGGACCAGAGCCTGCGCCGGATGGGCCTGGACTACGTCGACATCTTCTACAGCCACCGGTTCGACCCGGAGACCCCGCTGGAGGAGACGATGGGCGCGCTGGACACCGCGGTCAGGTCGGGTCGCGCGCTGTACGCCGGGATCTCCTCCTACTCCCCGCGCCGCACCCGGGAGGCGGTGGAGATCATGCAGGCGATGGGCACTCCGCTGCTGATCCACCAGCCGTCGTACTCCATGCTCAACCGCTGGATCGAGCAGGGGCTGCTCGACGCGCTCGGTGAGACCGGCCTGGGCTGCATCGCGTTCTCGCCGCTGGCCCAGGGCGTGCTGACCGATCGCTACCTCGGCGGCATCCCCGAGGGCTCCCGAGCCACCGGTCGGGGCTCGTCCCTCGACCCGGCCAGCCTGACCGAGGAGATGCTGGCCCACGTCCGCGCGCTGAACGATGTCGCCGCCGAGCGTGGGCAGAGCCTGGCCCAGCTCGCGCTGTCCTGGGCGCTACGCGACGAGCGGGTCACCTCGGTCCTCGTCGGCGCGAGCAGCGTGGCCCAGCTGGAGACCAACGTGGCGGCCCTGGACGGCCCGCCGCTGACCGACGTCGAGCTCGCCGAGATCGACAAACACGCGGTGGAGGCCGGGATCAACCTGTGGGCCTCCTCCAGCGCCGAATGAAGCGCCGGCCGACCGGGTCGAAGCGGCGCCGCGCGCGGCGGGCGGGATGATGGCCGGCATGCCGGAATCCACACCGCGGGCGATCGCGGACGCCTACCTCGACGACGTCGCCACCCTCGACCCGATCGTGGCCACGATGCTCGGACTGCCGATGGGGGCCGACCGGCTACCGGACCTGTCTCCAGCGGGATCCGCGGCGAGGGCAGACCTGGCCCGGACCTGCCTGGCGGACCTCGATGCGGCGACGCCGGGCGGTCCGGAGGGCACGGACGGGCTGCCGGTGGAGGAGCGCCGCTGCGCGCGGCTGCTCCGCGAGCGGCTGAAGGCCGCCCTCGCGCTGCACGACACCGGGGAGGATCTGCGCACGATCGGCGTGATCGGCTCCCCGGTCCAGTCCGTGCGCCTGGTGTTCCAGCTGATGCCCACCTCCGGCGAGGAGGACTGGTCGGTGATCGCGGCCCGGCTGCGGGCGGTGCCCGAGGCCTACGGGTCCTACCGGGCCAGCCTGGAGGAGGGGGTGTCCCGCGGCCTGCTGGCCGGGCCGCGACAGGTGGGCGCCGTCCTCGAGCAGCTGGCGACGTGGACCGGCGATGCCGGCGGGGACGGCGGCCGCGGCTGGTTCGCCGAGTTCGCTGCCGCCGGCCCGGAGGGCCTGCGCACCGAGCTGGACGACGCCGCGGGCGGGGCCGACCGCGCGGTCACGGAGCTGCGGGCCTGGCT
>JBKPQU010000369.1:0-12438 GCA_046734255.1 Actinomycetota bacterium | reverse complement strand
GCCCGCCACATCGGCCTCCATGTCACCGCCGAGGCTCCGTTCTACGACCTCGTGATCATCGGTGCCGGGCCGGCCGGGCTGGCGGCGGCGGTGTACGGCGCGTCCGAGGGGCTGCGGGTCGCGGTGATCGAGCGTCAGGCGACCGGCGGGCAGGCGGGGACGTCGTCCCGGATCGAGAACTACCTCGGCTTCCCCAAGGGGATCAGCGGAGCGGACCTCGCCCGGCGCGCGACCGGCCAGGCCACCCGCCTGGGCGCGGAGATCCTCACCGCGGTCGAGGCGACGTCGGTTCGGGTCGAGGAGCCGGCCCGCGTCGTCACGCTCTTGGACGGGAGCGAGCTGTCCTGCCACGTGCTGCTGGTGGCGACCGGGATGCGGGTGCGGGAGCTGGACGTCGACAGCTGCCGCAGGTTCACCGGCGCCGGGGTCTTCTACGGCGCGACGCTCGCCGAGGCGGCGAACTACCGCGGCGAGGAGGTTGTCGTCGTCGGCGGCGCGAACTCCGCCGGCCAGGCGGCGATGATGTTCTCGCGGTTCGCCGAGCGGGTGACCGTGCTGGTCCGCGGCCCGTCGATCGCGGACAGCATGTCCCGGTATCTGATCGACCAGATCGAGGCGACCCCCGGCATCGAGGTTCTCACCCAGGCCTCCGTCGCCGAGGCCCGCGGGAACGACCACCTCGAGGAGGTCATCATCCGGGACGGCCGCACCGGCGAGCTCAGCACGCGCAAGGCCACCGGCCTGGTCGTGTTCATCGGCGCCGCGCCTCACTCGGAGCTCGTCCGCGACGTCGTCGCGACCAACCCCGCCGGCTTCATCCTCACCGGACCGGACATCGACACCTCGGCCTCCCGGCCGTCGCGCTGGCCGCTGGAGCGCGAGCCATACCTGCTGGAGACCAGCGTGCCGGGCATCTTCGCGGCCGGAGACGTGCGCCACGGCGCCGTACGCCGGGTGGCATCGGCGGTCGGCCAGGGCTCGCACTGCGTGACCTTCGTCCACCAGTACCTCGCGACGGTGTGACGTGTTCGAGCGCTTCCGCCGGGTGGGGCTGTTCGCGGACCTCCGCGAGGACGACCTCGCCCGGATCTGCAGCCTGGCCCGGGACGTCCACCTGGAGCCGGGCGAGGTGCTCTTCCGAGAGGGCGAGTGGGGGGACCAGGCGTTCGTCGTCACCGCCGGCCAGGTGGAGGTGCTGAAGAGCACCGAGCGGCGCGAGGTGCTGCTGGCGGTGCGCGGCGAGGACGCCGTGATCGGCGAGATGGCCCTGCTGGAGCAGGCGCCGCGCTCGGCGACCGTGCGCGCCCGGACCGCGACCGACCTGCTCTCCATCCCCAAGGAGGCGCTGGACGATCTGCTGGCGACGAGCCCGTCCGCCGCGCGCGCCGTCTTCGGACCGTTGCTGCGGCGCGTCCGGGAGAACAACGACCTGCTCCGGCACCAGGAGCGGATGGCGCAGCTCGGGGTGTTGACGGCCGGGGTGGCGCACGAGCTGAACAACCCGGCGGCCGCTGTACGAGGCGCGGCGGAACAGCTCGCGGCTGAGCTCGACGTCCTGACGGGCTCGCTCGCCGGCCGCGCGTCGGAGTCAGTGCGGGAGCTCCTGGCCCGGGTGGCGGATCGGCTGCCGGCACCGCGCAGCCCGGTCGAGATCAGCGACGAGGAGTCCGAGGTCGAGGACTGGCTGACCGAGCGGCGGGTCGAGCAGGCCTGGGCGCTGGCACCCGGCCTGGTCGAGGCCGGGATCGGCGTCGACGATCTCGCCATGCTCGGGACCGACGCGGACGTCGCGGACGCCCTGCGGATCCTCGCTCCCGCGGTGGCCGTCCGGCGGTCGGCCGCCCAGATCGCCGAGGGGGCACGCCGGCTGTCCGAGATCGTCCGTGCGCTGAAGTCGTACTCCTACCTCGACCGCGCGCCCGTGCAGGACGTCGACGTCGTCGGCGGGCTCGAGGACACGGTGATGATGCTCGGCCACGTCACGAAGGGGGTGCGGGTCGTCCGGGAGTTCGACCCGTCACTGCCGACGATCGTCGCGCTGGGCAGCGAGCTCAACCAGGTGTGGACCAACCTGATCCACAACGCGTGCGACGCGCTCGCCGGGGTCGCCGAGCCGACCCTCACGCTGCGCGCGTACCCGGACGGCGGCGAGGTGGTGGTCGAGGTCGAGGACAACGGTCCCGGCGTTCCGGCCGACGCGCAGCAGAAGGTGTTCGACGCCTTCTACACCACGAAGGCACCCGGCAAGGGCACCGGCCTGGGGCTGCAGATCAGCTACCGCATCGTGGTGCTCGAGCACCGCGGCGACATCACGCTGGCCTCACGGCCGGGGCAGACGGTGTTCACGGTGAGGCTGCCGGTGCGGCCGCCGTCCGTGCAGGACGCCGGCGCCCCGGGGCCGGGTCCGCAGTCCCTCTGCGAGCACCTGCTGGCCGTGGAGGACGCGCCCAAGCCGAGCGGCGTCTGCGAGCAGTGCCTGGCCACCGGGGACGACTGGGTCCACCTGCGCTTCTGCACCACCTGCGGCCAGGTCGGGTGCTGCGACGACTCGGCGAACCGCCACGCCTCCCGGCATGCCGTCGAGGCCGGCCACCCCGTCCTGCGCTCCAAGGAACCCGGTGAGAACTGGGCCTGGTGCGTCGAACACCAGGTCGGCACGAACCTCGCCGTCCCGTGATCCTGACGTGCTGTCGCTACGGACGAGCCTTCTCCTGCGCAGCCTGGGGTGCTGACAGCTCGGCGGGCGGACCGGTGGTGTGGCGCAGGTCGAGGAGGGCGAGCAGGAGGGACAGGCCGACGATCCCGGCGGCGAGCCAGATCGCCGCGCTGGTCGCCGCCGTCCAGTCGCCGTGGGTGGCAGCGAGGCGGGAGAACATCAGGGAACCGACCGCGGCGATGCCCACCGCCGAGCCGATCCGCTGCGCCGTCTGCAGGACCCCGCCGCCGCTGCCCGCCCGGGCCACCGGCACCTCGGACAGCGTCAGGGTGATGTTCGGCGAGATCACCACCCCGCTGCCCAGGCCGGCGAGCAGCAAGGACGGCGCGGTCAGCAGACCGATCGGGCCGGTGTCCGCGTGCCGGATCACGAGATCGGTGGCGACCAGCCCGACGACGACGGCCACGAGCCCGGCCGCGATCAGGCGCCGCCCGTACCGCGTGACGAGCCGCCCGCCGAGCGCCGAGCCAACCGCGGAGGCGAGCGCGAACGGCGTCACGGCCAGGCCGGCCTCCAGCGCGGAGTAGCCCCGGCCCTGCTGCAGGAACAGGGCGAGCACGAAGAAGATCGCCGTGAACCCGGCGAAGTACAGGAGCCCGAGCCCGGTGCCCAGGGAGTAGGAGCGCCGGGCGAACAGTCCGAGGTCGACCATGGGTTGGCGGCCGCGGCGGGCGTAGAGGCGCTCCCAGCCGACGAAACCGACCAGCACGATCAGGCCCGCCGGCACCAGCAGCCACTTGGCCGAGCCCGGCCAGGTGCGCGCCTGCACCATCGGCAGGAGCAGCAGCAGCACGCCGATGCCGAGCAGCAGGACGCCGACCGGGTCCAGGCCCTCCGACGGTCGCCGTCCGGCGCGCGCCGGGAGCAGGCGCAGCGCGAGCGGCACCCCGACCGCGCCGACCGGCACGTTGACGAAGAACACCGCGCGCCACCCGTGCTCGACGCCGAACGCGCCGATCAGGGCCCCTCCGGCGAGCGGCCCGACCGCCGTCGACACCCCGACGGTGGCGCCGTACAGACCGAAGGCCCGCGCCCGCTCGGCGCCGCGGAACAGCTCCTGGATGAACCCGGACACCTGCGGGATCAGCATGCCGCCCGCCACGCCCTGGACCAGCCGCGCGGCGATCAGCCACCTCGGGTCGGGGGCGAGCCCGCACGCGGCGCTGGCCAGCGTGAACAGGGTCATCCCCGCGACGAACACGCTGCGCCGGCCACGGACGTCGCCAAGCCGCCCGGACGGCACCAGGACCAGCCCGAAGGCCAGCGCGTACCCGGACACCACCCATTGCAGGTCGCTGGTGGTCGCCGACAGCCCCTCGCGCATCGAGGGGAGCGCGACGTTGACGATGCTCACGTCGAGCAGCGACATGAAGCCCGCGACCAGGCAGACGGCGAATGCCCGCCATCGGCGGGGGTCGGTGCCAGCCCCGGGTTCGGCGGGCGTGTGGGTGGTTCCGGTATGGCTCACCGCGTCCATCCTCCCCGTGGTGGGGCCGGCCCACCACCCGGGTCCTGCCGCCGTCGGCCGTACGCCAGGGCGCCACGCCGACGCGCCGAGGCCACAGTCCGCGCCTACCGTGAAGCCGTGAGCGATCCCGTGACGCCCACCGGCGGGCCGGGCCAAGGACAGGGTGAGAGCACGCTGACCGTGGTGGTCGCCGGGCTGGCGAACCTCGGCATCGCCGCCGCCAAGGCCGTGGGCGCGATGATCAGCGGGTCGTCGGCCATGCTGTCGGAGGCCGCCCACTCGCTCGCGGACACCGTGAGCCAGGTGCTGCTGTTCGTCGCGCTGCGCCGGTCGACCAAGCCCGCCAGCGCCCGCCACCCGCTGGGCCACGGCCTCGAGGCTTACCTGTGGGCGTTCCTCGCGTCGCTGGCAACCTTCGTCGCGGGCGCGGTGTTCTCGATCCTGGAGGGGCTGAGCAAGATCTTCGGGGGCGAGCACGAGGGCAGCCCGACGGTCTCGTACGTCGTCCTGGCCGTCGCCCTCGCGATGGAGTCGGTGTCGCTCGTGCGGGCGCTGCGCCAGGCACGGCAGGGTGCGCGCCGGAAAGGGATGCCCGTGCCCAGGTACCTGCACCAGACCACGGACCCGACGGTGCGGGCCGTGACGCTGGAGGACGCCGCGGCCGTGGCGGGCATCCTGCTGGCCGCCGCCGGTCTGACGCTCACCGAGGCCACCGGGTCCCCCGTGTGGGACGGGTCGGCGTCGATCGCCATCGGGCTGATCCTCGTCGCGGTCGCGGTGGCGCTGGCCCAGTCCAACAGCAGCCTGCTGATCGCACGCTCGGCGCCTGCGGCGGTCGTCCAGTCACTGCGCAACGACCTCGAGGCCACCCCGGACGTGATCAGCGTGCCGGTCTTCGTCACCACCGTGCTGGGACCCGGACAGCTGCTGGTCGCCGCCAAGGTCGAGTTCGCCGACGAGGCCACGGCCGACGACATCGAGCGGATCGCGGACGAGGCGGAGAGGCGCATGATCGACGGCCATCCCGGGGTCCGGCACGTCTTCCTCGACCCCACCGCCCCGCACGCCGTCAGCGGTTCACGCGGTACGACAGGTGGGTGACGCCGGGCGCCTCGATCACCCGGAACTGCTCGAACCGCGGTAGCGGATCGCCGAGGCGCTCGAACAGGCGGACGCCGGCGCCGAGCATCAACGGGACGAGGTGGATGTGCACCTCGTCGACCAGCCCGGCGGCCAGCGCCTGCTGGGCGACGCTGCCGCCACCGTGGATCAGCACCTCCTTGTCCCCGGCCGCCGCCTCCGCCTGCGCGATCGCGGACTCGATCCCGTCGGTGACGAAGATGAACGTCGTGCCGCCCTTCATCTCCAGCGGCTCGCGGGCGTGATGGGTGAGCACGTACACCGGGTGGTGGTACGGCGGCTCCTCCCCCCACCAGCCCTCCCACTTGCGGTCGCCCCACGGTCCGCGGATCGGGCCGAACATGTTGCGACCCATCACTCCGGCGCCGACGTTCGCCATCAGGCCCTCCATGACGGCCGAGCTCGCGTTCTCCTCGCCGCCCTCCAGGCCCGCCATCTGCCGCCAGGCGGCCAGGGCGAACGCCCACTCGTGCAGGGCCTCGCCGCCGATCCCGAGCGGCTCCTCCTCGCTCTGCTCCGGGCCCGCGACGAACCCGTCGATGGACATCGTGATCTCGAATCTGACCTTGCTCACGGCGGCCTCCTCCAGCGGTGGACGGTGATGAGACTGCCTGAGGGCAGCGAAGTCATCGCTCCCGGGGGTCGTATCAGCGCCTCCCGCCGCGCCTCCTCCGCACCGACCCGGACGGGGTGAGTCGCACGAGGCGTAGGCGACCGCCTGAGGCTGGGCGGCGGTCTGCCGGCTCAGCTGGCGCAGCCGGAGCTGCCGGTCGGCTCGCCGTACTTGACGGCGGTCAGGACCACTCTCGTGAGCAGGCCGGGCTTGGCGCCTGGCGCGGGTGTCTGGCCGATCACCACCCAGTCGCGGTCCAGGATCTGCAGGCGCCCCTGGCCGGTTCCGTCGGTCGAGCCCAGTTTGTAGAAGCCCGCGGCCTGCATCGCATCCTGAGCGGCCTGCAGGTCCATGCACACCACGTTGGGGATCACGCCGACCGTCACGTGGGTGTCGCCGGCACCGTCGCTCGGCTTGCCGACCTTGAGCAGGATGATGCTCTTCAGGGGCGCCTTGGTCCCCGCCCTCGGCGACTGGGCACGGATGACCCAGTTCTCCGGGTTGATCATCGGCCGCTTCTGGCCGGTGGCGTCCTGCGTCTCGATCCCCAGGCCGGCGGCGACCACGATGGGCTGGGCGTCGACCAGGCGCTTGCCCACCACGTTCGGGACGACCGCGACCGAGGCATTCCCCACGGCGACCGTGGGCGGAGGAGCGTTCTCGGCGGCGGACTTGACGGCGCCGCCGAACCCGCACGCCGCAAGCGAGAGGCCGGCGACCGTCATCGCCAGCGCAGCGACGCCTCTCCGAGAGCTCAACACTCGACTTGCCGATCAACGATGTGACTTGTGGACATCGTCACTAAAGAGGAACCAGAAGGCAAGGTAGATACCTGAGTGCTGACTCAGGCTGCCAGGGAATCCTTCCTCGCCGGCCGGGCGTGCTCACCGGCGCCTGCTTGCTCGCTGGACCCCGATTTCGCCGGCGCGGCACGCCGTACGGATGGCGTTCGTCGAGCAAACCGGCGGCTAGCGAGCAAGGCAGCTACCGCCGGAGGATCGCCATCAGGGTCAGGTCACCGGGATGTCGCGACGGCGGAAGGCGGCCAGCCCCACCACGATCAGTGCGGCGGCCAGCAGGGTCAGGATCACCAGCGGCGTCCACGAGACATCAGCGCCCGGGACCTGCGGGACGTGCGTGAACGGCGACAGGTCCAGGACGGCCTGCGGGAGCTGGAACAGCGCGCCCAGCTGGCCCAGGAAGAAGCAGACCGACAGCGCCACCCAGCCGACCATGGCGGTCAGCCGAGGACGCAGGCCGAAGGTCGCGATCGTGAGCGCGCCGAGCACCCATACCGCGGGCAGTTGCACCAGCGCGCCGGCAAGAACGCGCGGCAGCTCGTGGCCCACGTTGCCGGTCTCGGCACCGTAGATCAGCCCTGCGACCACGCCGGAGACGACCATCGCGACCACCGGACCGATCACGGCGAACACGAGGTGGCTGTTGGCCCAGCTCAGGCGGCTCGTGCGGGTGGCCAGGATCGGCTCGGAGTGCAGGTTCGCCTCCTCCGTCCGCAGCTTCAGGGCGGCCGAGATCGCCAGGCCGGACACGGCGAGGGCCCCGACGCTGAACAGGGTAGCGATCATGATGTCGCCCAAGGACGCCGTGCCGCCCAGGCGCTCGACGTACTGCCGGAGCGCCTCGTTGTCCCTGATCATGTCGGCGGCGGTCTGCGCGAACCCCCCGACGATCACGCCGAAGAAGGCGAAGCTGGCCAGCCAGCCGAGCAGCGCGGCGCGGTGCAGCCGCCAGGCCAGGGCCAGCGGCGTGCGCAACCTCGGCGCGGCCTCGGCCCGGCCCAGCCGCGGCTGGAGGACGCCGGCACCGACGTCCCGGCGGGCGGCGAGCGCGAACGCCACCCAGCACAGCAGGGCAGTGAGGGCGATGATCGGCCCGAAGAGCCACCAGCGGTTGTCCGAGTAGGGATGGATCTGGTCGACCCAGCCGATCGGCGAGGCCCAGCCCACGCCGCCGGTGGCGCTGTTGGCGTCGCCGGCGGCGCGCACGATGAACAGCACGGCCAGGACGGCGCCACCCAGGCTCCGCGCGGCGGCGGCGGTCTCGCTCAGCTGGGCCGTGACGGCGCCGACGGCGGCGAACAGGCAGCCGATCGCCGTCCACGCCGCGCCCATCGCCAGCGCTCCCTCGACGCTCGGGTCCTGGCTGGGCATGGTCACCGCGATCACCAGGCCGATCACGACGTTGGCCGCGCAGGTCACGAGCAGCGCGGCCAGAAGACCCGCCTGGCGCGCGACCACGGTGGCGCCGAGCAGGTCGCGGCGGCCCGCCTCCTCCTCGACCCGGGTGTGCCGGATCACCGTGAACATGCTGATCAGCGCGAGGATCGCCATGCTCGTGCTGGCCCGCCAGAAGGTCACCGCGCCGAGCCCCGGCGTGGTCGGGTGCCCGTACAGGACGAGGAACAGCGTGTTGCTCAACGCCTCCCGGATGTACCCGGCGCGCTGCTCGTCGGTGGTGTAGAGCGCGCCGGTGGCGGAGGCGACGAAGACCGGCGTGATCCCGAAAAGGATCACCCAGATCGGCAGCAGGATGCGATCGCGCCGCAGGATGAGCCGGGACAGCCCCCAGGTGCCCCTCATCGGGACGTCACCTCGTAGTGCCGCAGGAAGATCTCCTCGAGCGTGGGCGGCTGGCTGACCAGCGTGCGCACGCCGAACGTGCTCAGCGTGCGCAGCACCGGGTCCAGGTGCTGGGTGTCCACGTGCATCCGGACGGTGTGGTCGACGGTCTGAAGGTCGTGGACGCCGGGGAGGTCGGCCAGGCCGGTCGGCTCGGCGGAGAGCTCCGCGGTGATCGAGGTGCGGGTGAGGTGGCGCATGTCGGCGAGCGTGCCGGTCTCGACCGCCTTGCCGTCGCGGATGATCGTCACCCGATCGCACAGCGCCTCGACCTCCGACAGGATGTGGCTCGACAGCAGCACCGTGCGGCCGTTGTTCCCGGCCTCCTCCTCGATCACCTGACGGAAGACCTCCTCCATCAACGGGTCCAGCCCGGAGGTCGGCTCGTCCAGCAGGAGCAGCTCCACATCGGAGGCGAGCGCGGCGATCAGCCCGACCTTCTGCCGGTTGCCCTTCGAGTACGCGCGGCCCTTCTTCCTCGGGTCGAGGTCGAAGCGCTCGAGCAGGTCGTTGCGGCGCTTGTGGTTGAGGCCGCCGCGCAGCCGGCCGAGCAGGTCGATGACCTCGCCGCCGGACAGGTTGGGCCAGAGCGTCACGTCGCCGGGACAGTAGGCCAGGCGCCGGTGCAGGGCGACCGCGTCGCGCCAGGGGTCACCGCCGAGCAGGGTCGCGGTGCCGCCGTCCGCGCGCAGCAGCCCCAGCAGGATGCGGATCGTCGTGGTCTTGCCCGCGCCGTTGGGGCCCAGAAAACCGTGCACCTCGCCCTGCCGGACCTCCAGGTCCAGGCCGTCGAGCGCGCGGGTGTGACCGAAGCTCTTGGTCAGGCCGGCCACCGTGATGGCGTTTTCCATGGTTTCGACGCTACACTCGCTTCACTAACTTGTGAACATTGGGTCCCGTCAAGGAGTCGTATGAGCCACCCGGCCGAGCGTGACGAGGCGGCACTGCGCCAGTTCGTGGAGCAGATGGCCCGCACGCTGGCCGACTGGGGCTTCCCGCGGATGGCCGGCCGGGTGCTGATGACGATGCTCAGCTCCGACGAGCCGGCGCTGACCGCGGGCCAGCTCGCCGAGCGACTGGGGGTCAGCCCGGCCGCGATCTCGGGCGCCGTCCGGTACCTGATGCAGATCAAGATGATCGAGCGCCAGCCCGTGCCGGGTTCGCGCCGGGACATCTACCGGCTCGTGGACGACGCCTGGTACGAGGTCAGCCTGGCCGAGATGACGTTGCTCAAGTCGATGTCCGTGGCTGCGCAGGACGGTGTCAAGGCCGCCGGCGGTCCGCAGACGCCGGCCGGCGCGCGGCTGGCCAACATGCGCGACTACTTCGTCTACGTCCAGGAGAACCTGCCCGTCCTGCTGGCCGGCTGGGCGGAGTTGAAGAGGGCCCGGGCCAGCGACGTCAGGGTTTCTTGACGCTCGCGAATCGTCAGGGTAACTTGACGGCATGGTCGCTGATCCCCCTACGCCCCGCGGCTCCACGGACGACCCCGCCGGACTCGCCGGCGCGCTCGCCGACCGGGATCCCGCCGTCGGGCTGAACGCCGTGTGGGCGCTGCGGAACCTGCTGGAGCAGGTCGAGCGCCTGCAGGTGGACAACGCCCGCACCCGCGGATGGTCCTGGCAGGACATCGCCCGCGTGCTGCGCGTGAGCAAGCAGGCCGTGCACGAGAAGCATGCCGGGCGCCGCAAGGCGATGGGGATGGAGGCGTGATGTTCGAGCTGTTCACCGAACCCGCCAGGACGGCGGTCATGCAGGCCACGGCCGAGGCCACGGACCGCGCGGACACCTATCTCGGCAGCGAGCACCTGCTGGTCGGCCTGCTGCGTGAGGGGACCGGGCTGGCGGCCGTGGTGCTGGCGGAGCAGTCGGTCACCCTCGACGCCGTCCGGGCCGCGATCGACGACCTCGTCGGCCCGCGCGCCACCGTGCCGCCGCAGGAGGCGCTCGCCTCGATCGGGATCGACCTCGGCCAGGTGCAGGCCCGGCTGGAGGCGACGTTCGGTCCGGAGGCGCTCGCCCCTCCCCCCACGCCGTTCGACGCGAGCGCCAGGCAGGCCCTGGAGGTGGCCGTGGCCGAGGCCGACGCGCTGCGCCGGCGGCACGTCGACACCGAGCACGAGCTTCTGGGTCTGCTGCAGGTGACGGACGGATTGGCCGCCAAGATTCTCGATCGGCTCGGCGTCGACCTCGCCGCGCTGAGCGAGCAGGTGCGCGGCCGCGCAATGCGCGAGGCTTGACGGCAGGCCCACATTCGGCTGACCCTCAGTCCACCTCTGAGAGCCGTCAAGAAGCCATCAGGATGTGGGTCGATGAGCCACCCGTACCGGATCCGGGAGATCGCGGTCCAGGCCGGCCTGAGCGAGGCGACGGTCGACCGGGTGCTGCACAACCGCGGCGGCGTGCGGGCGAGCACCGTGCAGGAGGTGCGCCAGGCCATCCAGGACCTGGACCGGCAGCGCTCGCAGCTGCGGCTCGGCGGGCGCACGTTCCTGATCGACCTGGTGATCGACGCCCCGCCGCGCTTCTCGGATGCAGTGCGCGCCGCGCTGGAAGCGGAGCTGCCGACGCTGCGGCCGGCCGTCCTGCGCTCGCGCTTCCACCTGTTGGACGGCGCGCCGGCAGCCGAGCTGGTCGCGATCCTCGACCGCCTGGGGTCGCGCGGGTCGCACGGCGTCATCCTCAAGGCGCCGGACGTCCCCGAGGTCTCCGACGCCATCGCCCGCCTCGCGCGGCGCGAGATCCCGGTGGTCACGCTGGTCACCGACGTCCCCGGCAGCCGACGGGCGGCGTACGTCGGCATCGACAACCGGGCCGCCGGTGCCACCGCCGCCTACCTGGTCGGTGAGTGGCTGGGGCGGGAGCCGGGCAACGTCATGGTCATCCGCAGCAGCAGCTCCTTCCGCGGCGAGGACGAGCGCGAGATCGGTTTCCGGACGACGTTCCGGTCGGCCTTCCCCGACCGTTCACAGGTGGACGTGATCGATCAGGACGGCCGGGACGAGATCCTGCGCGACCGGGTCGCCGCTGCCTTGGCGGCGGACGGCGGCATCCGCGGTGTGTACTCGATGTACTCAAGCGGCGGCGGCAACGCCGCCGTGCTTGAGGCGTTCGCCTCCGCCGGGCTCCCCTGCTCCGTGTTCGTCGCCCACGACCTCAACGACGACAACTCCCTGCTCCTGCGCACCGGCCGGCTGTCCGCCGTCCTCCACCACGACCTCAACCTGGACCTCCGGCGGGCCTGCCAGGTGATCATGCAGGCCCAGCGCGCCCTGCCGGGTCCCATCCACCACTGGCCCTCGGGCATCCAAGTGATCACTCCGTACAACCTCCCCCTCGGCTGACGTTCCTTCTGCCGCCGGCTCCCTCGCGAGTGAGACGTCCGCGGGCTTACTCCCCGTACCTCGCCGGTGGAATGGGGGCGATTTGGCGACCAGAAGCAGCCTCGCACCCCCTTGGGACCGGCGAGGTTCGGATGAGGCCTTCTCGCTGATGGGTTTTTGATGGATTCATGCGATTGACTGAGGGTGTAGCCGTTCGTACGGTGGCCGTATCGACGCTTCCAAAACGTCGCGATCCCCCATTTCGCACCAATTCGTGAAGCAGGTAACGCCATGCAAGGTGCGCGCATGCTGATCGGCGGCCATTGGCGGCCGGCGGTCAAGGACGGCAGGACCGAGGAAGTCACCTCACCGTTCAACGGGTCGGTGGTGGGGACTGTGCCGGTGGCCAGCGTCGCCGACGTGGACGCCGCGCTCACCGCGGCGGCCGAGGGCGCGCGGGTCTGGGCCCGCACAGCCGCGCACGAGCGCATGGCGATCCTGACCCGTGCGGCCGCGCTCGTCGACGAGCGGGTGGACGC
>JBKPQU010000368.1:0-8459 GCA_046734255.1 Actinomycetota bacterium | reverse complement strand
GGGCGACCGCGCCGGCCGGGCGTGGCCTGCCGGGCCCGGCCGGTCTCGCCGAGGTCCTCGACCTCCTCGGCCTCGAGCCCGGCCCGGGTGCGTGCCTGGCGCGGCAGCGTGCCCCGGGTCCCCTCGGGGATCTCGAGGTCGGTGAACAGGTGCGCGGAGGTCGAGTAGGTCTCCTCCGGCTCGGGGATGCCGAGGTCCAGGGCGCGGTCGATCAGCGCCCAGCGGGGCATGTCGTCCCAGTCGACCAGGGTGATGGCGGTGCCGGTGTTCCCGGCGCGGCCGGTGCGGCCGATCCGGTGCAGGTAGGTCTTCTCGTCCTCGGGGCAGGCGTAGTTGATCACGTGCGTGACGTCCTCGACGTCGATCCCCCGGGCCGCCACGTCGGTGGCGACCAGCACGTCGATCTTGCCCTTGCGGAAGGCCCGCAGCGCCTGCTCGCGAGCCCCCTGGCCGAGGTCGCCGTGGATGGCCGCAGCGGCGAAGCCGCGGTCGGTCAGGTCCTCGGCAACCCTGGCCGCCGCCCGCTTGGTCGGGGTGAAGATGATCGTCAGGCCGCGGCCGCGGGCCTGCAGCACCCGGGCGAGGATCTCCGGCTTGTCCAGCGAGTGCGCGCGGTACACGAACTGCGCGGTGGCCCTGACCGTGGCGCCCGGGTCGTCGGGGTCGGCCGCCCGGATGTGCGTGGGCTGGGTCATGTACCGCCGGGCGAGCGTCACGACCTCGCCGGGCATGGTGGCGCTGAACAGCATCGTCTGCCGGTCGGTCGGGGTCATCGCGAGCAGCCGCTCGACGTCCGGGAGGAAGCCCAGGTCGAGCATCTCGTCGGCCTCGTCGAGGACGACGGTCCTGGCGTGGCGGAGCCGCAGGTGCCCCTGCTGGGCCAGGTCGAGGAGCCGGCCCGGCGTGCCGACGACGACCTCGACGCCGCGGCGCAGCGCCTCGGTCTGCGGTTCGTAGGCCCGGCCGCCGTAAACGGTGAGCACCCGCGTGGCGCGCAGCGCGCCGGCGACCTCGATGTCCGCGGCGACCTGGATCGCCAGCTCCCGGGTGGGGACGACGACCAGCGCCTGCGGTGCGCCGGGCTGCGCCAGGTCGTCCCAGCCCGGTTCGTCGGGGCCGGAGACCCGGACCAGCACCGGGATCGCGAACCCCAGGGTCTTGCCGGTGCCGGTCTTGGCCTGGCCGATGACGTCGTGCCCGGACATGGCGACCGGCAGCGTCATCGCCTGGATCGGGAACGGATGGGTGATGCCGACCCGGCGCAGCGCCTGGACGACGGTGTCCGGGGTGCCGAGGTCGGCGAAAGTGATCTCGTGTGCTGACAAAGACATGCCTTCTGGTCGGCGCGGAGGCCTCGTGCCGGAGTCCGGCGCTGCGCCGATCGCGCTTGCGGGACGTCGCGGCGGGCCGCTCCGCTGGGAGGGGCAGCCGATCGGTGCGTCCGACCGGGCAGCCATGTTCTACCCAATGGTAACGGCACAGGGGTGCCCGCACGTTCCCAGGCGGCCCGACACGCTTCTAGTCTGCGGTCATGAGCGAGCAGGCCGAGGCGGCGTCGGGCTCGGTCAACCCCGCGATGCGCGCTGCGGTGATCGATCTGTTCGGCGTCCTGGCCTACGGTGAGCTCACCGCTTTCGCCCGGCTTGCGGCGGATGCGGAGCTTGCGCCCTCACTGTCCGCCAAGGCAGCGCTGGCCCGGATGGCCGTGGCCGAGTTCGGCCACTTCGAGCTGCTCCGGGACCGGCTGAGCGAGCTGGGCGCCGACCCCGACGCGGCGATGGAGCCGTTCGTCGCGGCGATCGACGGCTTCCACGAGCGCACCGCGCCGAGCACCTGGCTGGAGGGACTGGTCAAGGCCTACGTCGGCGACGGCATCGCCTCGGACTTCTACCGGGAGATCGGAGCGATGATCGACCCGTCCAGCCGCGAACTCGTCAACCGGGTGCTCGCCGACACCGGGCAGGCGGAGTTCGTCGTCGCCGCCGTGCGCTCGGCGATCGCCAAGGATCCCAAGGTGGCGGGACGCCTGGCGCTGTGGGGCCGCCGGCTGCTCGGCGAGGCACTCAGCCAAGGCCAGCGGGTGGCCGCCGACCGGGACGCGCTGGTCGCGTTGCTCGTCGGCAGGGCCGGCTCGGCGCCCGGCACCGACCTGGCCGACATGGCCCGGATGTTCGTCCGCCTGACCGACTCGCACAGCCGCCGGATGGCCCGGCTGGGCCTGTCCGCCTAGCCGTCACGCGGCGGCGCAGCTCAGCCGGCGCCGAAGCCCACCCTCCGGGACTCCTGCACGCCGATCTCGACGTAGCCGATCGCCGGGCCGGGGATGACGACCGTGCGACCGCGATCGTCGGTCAGGCGCAGCAGGCCACCCTTAGCGAGCGCCTCCTCCACGGCGGTGGCCACCTCCTCGGGCGAACTCTCGGACTCCAGCAGCACCTCGCGGCCGACGTCCCGGACTCCGATCTTGACCTCCACGGCGGTCCCCTTCTGGCGAAGCCGACTGTTCGTACGCCGACGCTGCGGCTTGCGAAGGCTAACTCAGCGGGACCGCGAAACTCAGCCGTGCCGCTCCAGAGGCTGCGGACCGACCGGCGGGAGGGGGCGGCTGATCCCGCCCCAGGCCAGCTGCGACAGCAGCGCGACGGCGTGATCGCGGTCCATCTCGCGGTTGTCCCGCAACCAGAACCGGGCGGTCACGTTCGCCATCCCGGACAGCGCGACGCCGAGCAGCTCGGCGTCCTCGGGGGGCCGGCCGGACTCCGCGATGATCACGGCGGCGATGGCGTGGGCGCTCTCCCGGATCACCCAGTCGACCCGGTCCTGGACGGCCTGGTCGCTGGTCAGGTCGGACTCGAACACGAGCCGGAAGGACTCCTCGTCCCGGTCGACGGACTCGAAGAACGCCGAGATCGTCGCCCCGACACGGTTCTCCCCGTCGTCGGTGGAGACCAGCGCCTCCCGGACGCCGTCCACGATCTCCTTGGCGTGCTGGTCGATCAGCGCGAGGTACAGCTCGTACTTGCTCGGGAAGTGCTGGTACAGCACGGGTTTGCTGACGCCGGCGCGCTCGGCGATGTCGTCCATGGCCGAGGCGTGGTACCCCTGGGCGACGAACACCTCCCGGGCGGCCCCCAGCAGCTGGCTGCGGCGAGCCGTCCGTGGCAGGCGGATGCTCCGGGGTCGCCCCGACGAACGGGCGTCTCCCGGCTCCGCAGCATGGTGCGTAGTCGTCACGGCGGCTCTCGCGGCGATCGTCGCGCTAGTGTCAGGCAACGGATCACGCCGCGACGTGCACTGCGACGTGACTCCCTCCCGTTGCCACTGCGGATTGTACCCTCCAGTTCACCCGGTGGGATGCTCCACGGGTGAGGTGGACGGCGCTGGCGGCGGCGACCTCGATCGTCGTGGGCGCCTGCTCCGCCCCTGCGGCGCAGGCCGGACCGGCCCAGATCGCCCCCACGACCACCGTGCAGGCGCAGGCGAGTTCGCCTCCCGCGACAGCAACGCCGTCGGTGCCCGCCACCACCGGCAGCAGTGCCGCGGGCGGCCTCTCGGCGGCGGATCGGGCTGCCGGTCTCCTCTCGCGCAGGTTCAGCGACAGCGGGAGCGGGCACTTCCGCGTGGCGCCCGGCAGCACCCCGGCGCCGGATCCCGGCCGGGTGGTGGCGATCCGGGTGGAGGTCGAGTCCGGGCTCCCGATCGACCCGGCGACGTTCGCCCGCTTCGTGATGGCCACGCTGAACGATCCCCGCGGCTGGGGACACGGGTCCCGGCTGTCCTTCGCCCGCACGACCTCCGCCACGGCGCTCCGCGTCCGGCTCGCCAGCCCGGCCACCTCCGCGGCGATGTGCCGTCCGTTGATCACCCACGGGCGGCTCTCGTGTCGCAGCGGGAACGCCGCCGTGCTGACGATGTACCGGTGGGTGAACGGCATCCCGGAGTACCGGCATAACCTGACCGGGTACCGCCAGTACGTGGTCAACCATGAGGTCGGTCACCTGCTGGGGCACGGCCACGAAATGTGTCCGGGCGCCGGGCGGTTGGCGCCGGTGATGATGCAGCAGACCAAGGGCCTGCTGGGATGCCGGCCGAACCCCTGGCCGTTCCCGTAGGGCCGGAGAAGGAGGTCGGGGTGTCGCTTCCGCCGCTGGTCGAACCGGTGGCCACGCTGACGACCGAGCAGGTCCGCCGCTACTCGCGGCATCTGATCATCCCGGACGTCGGGGCGGTCGGGCAGCGCCGCCTGGCCGGCGCGCGCGTGCTGGTCGTGGGGGCGGGCGGGCTGGGCAGCCCGGCACTGATGTACCTCGCGGCGGCCGGCGTGGGGACGCTCGGCGTCCTGGACGACGACGTCGTCGAGGAGTCCAACCTCCAGCGCCAGGTGATCCACGGGCAGTCGGACCTGGGCCGCGCCAAGGTGGACAGCGCCCGGGACGCGATCGCCGAGATCAACCCGCACGTCCGGGTGGTCACTCACCCCGTCCGGCTGGACGCCACGAACGCGCTCGACATCTTCGCCGGGTACCACCTGGTCATCGACGGGACGGACAACTTCGCCACGCGATACCTCGTCAACGACGCGTGCGCGCTGCTCGGCATCCCCTACGTGTGGGGGTCGATCTACCGCTTCGACGGCCAGGTCAGCGTGTTCTGGGCCGACCCGCCGCCCGGCCCGGACGGCGAGCGCGTTCCGGGCCTGACGTACCGGGACGTGTTCCCGGTCCCGCCGCCGCCCGGTGCGGTGCCCTCGTGCGCGGAGGGCGGGGTGCTCGGCGTGCTGTGCGCCGCGATCGGCTCGGTGATGGTCACCGAGGCGATCAAGCTGATCTGCGGGATCGGTCGCCCGCTGCTCGGCCGGCTGGTCGTCCTCGACGCCCTGGAGATGTCCTGGCGCACGCTGGGCCTGCGCCCGGACCCGGACGCCCAGCCGGTCACCGAGCTGGCCGACTACGAGTCGTTCTGCGGCACGCTGAGCCCGTCGGCGGTCGAGGCGGCCGAGGGCGCGACGATCACCGCCCGGGAGCTGGCCGGGCTGCTCGAGGCGCGCGAGCGGGGCGAGACGGAGTTCGTGCTCGTCGACGTCCGCGAGCCGGGGGAGCGGGAGATCGTCGCGATCCCCGGCTCGGTGCTCGTCCCGCTGGGGCGATTTCGCGCGGGCGAGGGCATTGCCGAGGTCGCCGAGCTGGCCGGGCAGGACGGCGGGTCGCGCCGGATCGTCCTGCACTGCAAGACCGGTGTCCGCTCCGCGGAGGCCCTGTCACTGGTCAAGGCCGCCGGGTACGGCGACGCGGTGCACGTCGCTGGCGGCGTGCTGGCCTGGGTCGAGCAGGTCGACCCGACGCGGCCGACCTACTGAGTCCTTCGGACGACCGGATGCCCACGGTGTGACACCGTGGGCTTCCCATCGGCACGGCGTGACACCGTGGGCATCGCGGATGCGTACAACTCCGCACGGTCGGAACAGTCGACCCGGCGGGGGCGTGACCGGACTGCGCGGCGTTACGCCGATCGCGGATCGCCACGGTGTCACGCCGTGGGCTTCCTGTCGGCACGGTGTCACGCCGTGGGCTATGCCTAGGGCCGTGGGCTATGCCTAGGTACGAAGGCCGAACCCGTACGGGAACAGCGGGTCGTAGCCGGCGTCACCGATGTTGATCGGCTCCTGGTCCAGAGACCGGGGCCAGGTGACCGGAAGCCGGCCGGTGAACGGCCGGGCGCCGAAGAGCACGTCGGCGACGCCCTCGCCCTCGCTGCCGGGCAGCCAGGACGCGACCAGGGCGTCGATCTCGCCCAGCTGAGCCGGCCCGATGATCAGCGGCCGACCGGACACGACGGAGACGACGCACGTGCGAACCTGCGGGCAGACGGTGTCGATGGCGTGCAGGTCCTGTGCGGACAGCGTCATCGTCTTCTCCGGCCGGGGAACCCCGTGGTCGTTGGGGTCGAAGGCCCACAACGGGCCGCCGACGTCGCCGAACCCCTCGGAGTACGGGGTCTCGCCGACGACGACGATCCCGACGTCGGCGTCACCGACCGGGGCCGAGGCGTCCGCGCTGTAGGTGACCTGCGCGGCCGGCGCGGCGGCCCGGATCCCTTGCAGGATCGTCGTTCCGGGGATGGTGTCGCCGGACTCGCCCTGCCAGGTGATCGTCCAGCCGCCCGCCTGGTTGCCGATGTCGTCGGCGTTGCTGCCGGCGACGTAGATCGCGCCCCGCCGGCCCAGCGGCAGCGCGTGGCCGCGGTTCTTCAGCAGCACCTGCGACTCGGCGACCGCCGTGCGGGCGACGGCGCGGTGCTTCGCCGAGCCGATGTCGGCGATGCCGCTGCGATCGGTGAACGGGTGCTCGAACAGACCCAGCTCGAACTTGACCGTGAGGATCCGGGTGACGGCGTCGTCGATCCGCGACATCGGGACCCGGCCGGCCGTGACCTCGTCGGTGAGCAGGCTCTC
Organism: Actinomycetota bacterium; assembly: GCA_046734255.1. GTDB lineage: Bacteria > Actinomycetota > Actinomycetes > Actinomycetales > Kineosporiaceae > JBKPQU01. Next base: position 2,008 of record JBKPQU010000368.1, on the reverse strand, counting down.
GAACTGCGGCGTGCTGAACGGTTCCATGAACATGTCGATGCCCGCGTTGACCCCGGTACGGACCTTGTACGGGGTCAGCCCGGTCACGGTCGGGTTGTCCGGGTCCGGGATCTGGTGGATCCCCTCCCAGTCGCTGATCACCAGGCCGTCGAAGCCGATCGTCCTCTTCAACACACCGGTGATCAGCTGGCGGTTGGCGTGCATCTTGATCGGGTTGCCGACGCCGTCCTCGGTCCAGTCGACGCTCGAGAACGACGGCATCACCGATCCGACGTCGTGATCGCGGACGGCGACCACGTACTGCTGCAGGTCGGTGCGCCAGAAGTCCGCGCGGTTGGTCACCGTGATGCCCTGGTCGATCGGGTACTGGCCGGTGCCGGCCTTCGCCGCGTCGTAGCGCGTGTCGCCGTCGCCGGCAAAGTGCTTGGCAGTGGCCAGGACCCGGTCGGACCGGGCCAGGTCCGCGACGCGCCGGCCCTGGAACCCGTCGATCGCCGAGGTCATCATGTCGACCAGCCGGGGGTCCTCGCCGAAGCTCTCGTAGGTGCGCCCCCACCGGTCGTCCTGGGCGGAGCAGATGCACGGCGCGAACACCCACTGCGGACCCGTGGCCCGGGTCTCGGCGGCGGTGACGTGCTCGACGCGTTCCACGAGACCCGGATCGCGGGTGGCACCCAGCCCGATGTTGTGCGGGAAGACCGTCGCGCCCAACATGTTGCCGTCGCCGTGCACGGAGTCGATCCCGTACAGGATCGGGATGCTCAACCGGGTGGTCAGCGCCGCTGCCTGGAACCGGTCGATCATGTCGGCCCAGGCCTCCGGTGCGTTCTGCGGCGGGGTGGAGCCGCCGCCGGAGAGCAGCGCGCCCACCTGCCACGTGGCGATCAGGCTCGGGTCGTCGAAGACCGCCCCGCGCTCGGCCTGGGTCATCTGGCCGATCTTCTCCGCGAGCGTCATCCGGCCCAGCAGATCGGCGACCCGCGCGCGCACCGGCAGCCGGGCGTCGTAGTACGGGAGGCTGTGCACGGCGGGATGGACGTCCGCCGCGGCCGCCGGTCCCGCACCGACCACGGCCGTGGCGGTCGCTGCGATCAGGAGGCCAGCGGCGATCCGGACGGTGCTGCGTCGCTTGGTCGTCACGTCGATGAGTTTCGTCGCGATGACGGCTTTTGTCGCGGTATCCGTCGCCGATGGCCGGGATTGGTCAGCGGCGGCGCCACCTGCGACCGCCGGCGGTCAGCGCGGGCACGGGACCGCCCACACCGGCCAGGTGCAGCGCCAGGCAGAGCAGACCCGCGAGCAGCAACGTGGTCGTGGTGATGGTGTTGCCCAGGCTGACGTTGGCGAGGTCCAGCAGCAGGTCCAGACCGAAGATCACAGCAGCGATGACGGCGAGCACGGCGGCACTCCCTTTCAGTGGTAAGCGCCCTTCAGAGGTAGCGCCGTGATCGTGCACCCGCGCCGGTTCGCCCGCACGTCGAGGCGCCCTCACTGCCGGCTCGGCGCCGTCCTCAGAATGGTGTGAAGCCGACCCGCTCGAGGGTTCCGGCGTCGTGCACCGCGACCCCGGTGAATGTGACGGTGTAGACGAAGCCGTCCACCACGAGCGTGCGCATCGGTGCGCCGTCCAGGGGTGCCGCATCGTCCGCGCGCAGCGTGACGGGTCCGGCGAGCCGGTCGTCGTGCACGCGGACGGCCAGGACGCCACTGTCGTAGCCGCCGTCGACGTCGGTGTGGTTGTACGGCGCGAGCACGAGGCCGCCGGCGTAGGTGAATGCGTGGTGGTCGGCCTCGACGTCGGAGTAGGCACCGGGCAACGCCACCCGGTCGAGCCGGCGCGGGTCGGCGGGATCGGTGACGTCGAACAGCGACAGCTGCAGCCCGAGTTGCCGCCCGTGGGCGTCGGCGTTCTGGCCCAGGCCGAGCAGCAGGCCGTCGCCGATCGGGTGCAGGTAGGCCGAGTACCCGGGCAGCTTCAGCTCGCCGGCCACCGTCGGGCTCTCCGGCC
>JBKPQU010000367.1:0-4790 GCA_046734255.1 Actinomycetota bacterium | reverse complement strand
GGTGGTGACATCGTGGCCGGGTAACCGACGATGGCCCTCCAGCACGCCGGCCTCGGTCAAGGCTCGCTGACCGCGTTGCAGGAACGTCGCCAGCCGGCCACCACCCTCGTCGACCCACATGTACCGCAGGGGGTCGGGGTCCAGTAGAGCCTCCACGGGCGCGACGTCCCGGCATTGCTCGATGGCTACGGCGACCCGGCGGTTGAAGGCCTGGACGAGCTCCAGGTCGGCCTTCTGGTCCTCTGTGTACCCGGCGGCGTGGTGGTCGACCCCGCAGCAGCGACCCATCTCGTCCCTCCCGGTTCAGGAGCGGTCCTGCCGGGTACGCGCGGCGCTGGTGCTGTTCAGGACGGCATAGGCCAGGCGCTCGACGAGCAGGGACGCCGGCACGGGTGCCTGCGCCGCGACGTCGATCGCCTGCATCACGAGGTCGACGGTAGCCGCCGGCAGCTCGGCCAGCTCGCGGGCGAGTTCGATCGCCCGCGGCACGGCCGCGCCCGCCGGCACCGCCTCGGTGACCAGTCCCAGCTGCAACGCCCGGTCGGCGTCGATGCGCCGGCCCAGCAGCAGGAGTTCCCGCGCCCGCAGGGGCCCACACGCACGCACCACCCGGGTGGTGCCGCCCGAGCTCGGCAGGATGCCCAGGGCGACCTCCGGGAACGCGAGCCTGGTGGTGGCGTCGGCGACGCGGAAGGTGGCTGCCAGCGCGAGTTCCAACCCACCACCGAGGCAGTACCCATGCAGTGCGGCCACCGTCGGGCAGGGCATGGCGGCGAGCACCTCGTACACGCGCCCGGACGCGCGGTAGTACTCGAGGATCGCCTCGGCGTCCATGTCACGCAGCTCGGTGACGTCGGCGCCGGCACAGAATGACGGCCCATTCCCGGCGAGCACCACGGCCCGGCTCGAGGTGACCTCTCTCCCGGCGAGCGCATCGAGCAGTGCGGCTTCGACCCTCGTGGAGAGGGCATTGTGCTTGTCCGGCCGGTTGAGCCGGAGGACGGCGACGTCGCCGTCCCGGCCTACTTCGACCAGACCCACGATCGCCCCTCCCTCGCGGCGACCGGCGACAGGCGACGAATGCTTCGGGATTGCGGTACCCGCAACGCGGTCGCTACCTGACTGACGCGTCAGATTTCGCGAGTGTGCCGCCGGCATCGCGGAGTGTCAACGACCTTGACTCTCGGCGGCCCATCGTGGGTTCATGAGGGCACCGGGATCTGACTGGCGAGTCAATGGCGGTGGTCGTGCAGCACGAGGTGAGCCCGGTGGCCAGGCTTACCACACCCTACGAGGGCTCCGCGGCCCGTGCCTGGGATCCGGACGCCACGATTCCCGCTCCGCTGTCGTTGCATCGCACGAGGGTGCCCGCGGAGTGGGTGGACTACAACGGCCATATGAGCGAGTCGTGCTTCCTGCTGGCGGTGGGGGACAGCACCGATGCCTTCTTCCGGTTCTTCGGCGTCGACGAGGCCTACCGGGCCTCCGGCCACTCTCTGTTCACCGTCGAGACGCACCTGCACCACCTGGCGGAGGCGGCGCTTGGCGACGTGATGCGCCTGGACCTGCGAGTGCTCGACGTCGACGCCAAGCGCGTACACGTCTTCCACGAGGTGTTCCGCGACGACACGGGCCGCCCAGTGGCCACGGCCGAGCAGATGCTGCTGCACGTCGACACCCGTGCCGGGCGTGCCGCCGCCCTGCCGGAACACCTGCTCGCCCGGTTGCTGACGATCAGGGCGGCCCATGCCGCCCTGCCCCGGCCGGCGGCTGTCGGGCACGTGATGCGGATCCCGCACCCCGAGGGCGGTACCTGATGGACTTCGCCCTCGATGCCGAGCACCAGGCCGTCGCCGACACCATGCGCGCCTTCGTCGAGCGGGAGCTGTACCCGCACGAGGACGAGGTGGAGCGGTTGGGCGACGTCCCGGATGATCTGGCCGAGCGGATCCGGAGCAGGGCGCTGACCGCCGGACTCTACGCACCGAACATGCCGGCCGAGCTGGGCGGTGGTGGTCTGGACGGCGTCGGCCTGGCGCTGGCCGAGCGGGAGCTCGGGCGGGCCTCCTACGCGCTGCACTGGCTGGTCGGGCGGCCAAGCAACATACTCCTCGGCTGCACTGGCGACCAGGTCGAGCGTTACCTGCTCCCGGCCATCCGCGGGGAGCGCCTGGACTGCCTGGCGATGACCGAGCCCGGCGCGGGCTCCGACGTCCGCTCGATGGCCACCCGGGCGCTGCGAGACGGCTCGGACTACGTCCTGACCGGGACCAAGCACTTCATCAGCTATGCCGACAAGGCGGACTTCGTCATCCTCTTCGCGGTGACGGGTGTCGAGTCGGGCAGCCGTGGAGAGCGGAAGCAGATCAGCGGCTTCTTGATCGACAAGGGCACGCCCGGCATGGAGATCACGATGGGCGCGCCGACCGTGTCGCACCGCGGCTATCACCATTGCGAGATCGTCCTCACCGGCTGCCGGGTGCCGGCGGACCAGGTGCTCGGCGAGGAAGGCGGCGGCTTCGAACTGATGGGCAGGTGGCTGGGCGCGAGCCGGCTGTCGGTGGCAGCGGCCTGCGTCGGCCGGGCCCGTCGCGTGCTCGATGCGAGCGTGGAATGGGCGGCCACCCGGCACCAGTTCGGGCAGCCGATCGGGCAGTTCCAGGGCACTGGCTTCAAGCTGGCCGACATGGCGATCGACGTCGACGCCGCCGAGCTGCTTACCCTGCGCGCGGCGTGGCGGCACGATCAGGGGCGAATGACGGACGCCGATGTCGCGGCAGCCAAGCTGTACGCGTCGGAGATGCTCGGGCGGATCACGGATCACGCGGTGCAGATCTTCGGGGGGATGGGCCTGTCGACGGAGCTGCCGGTCGAGCGGTGGTGGCGGGACGCGCGGGTGGAGAGGATATGGGACGGAACCAGCGAGATCCAGCGGCACATCCTCTCGCGTTCCCTGCTGCGACCGCTCGGTCGCTGATCGCAGCCCGGCGGCCGGATCAGCCGCCGCGGGTCGTCGCCCCCGCTGGTGGCCGGTGAGCAACGCGCAACGGCTGCGTCGCCTGCTCGCCCCCCGCAGCATCGCGGTGGTCGGAGGGCAGGTTGCTGCAGAGGTGATCCGCCAGTCCCGCGCGATCGGCTTCAGCGGCCCGATCTGGCCGGTGCACCGGAGCCGGCCGGCGCTCGAGGGCCTGCCCTGCGTGCCCGAGGTCGAGGCGCTGCCGGAGGCTCCGGACGCCGCGTTCGTGGCCGTGCCCGCCGATGCGACCGTCGATGTGGTCCACAGCCTGGCGACCCTGGGCGCAGGGGGTGCCGTCTGCTACGCCTCGGGGTTCGCCGAGATCGGCCCGGACGGCGCCCGCCGACAGCAGCTCCTGGTCCGGGCGGCCGGCGACCTGCCGGTGATCGGCCCGAACTGCTACGGCTTCCTCAACTATCTCGACGGTGCCGCGCTCTGGCCGGACGTCCACGGTGGACGACCGGTCGAGCGTGGCGTCGCGGTCCTCACGCAGAGCGGCAACCTCGGCCTCAACGTGACCATGCAGCGGCGCGGGCTGCCGCTGGCCTATCTCGTCACCGGCGGCAACATGGCGGTGTCCGGGGTGCCCGACCTCCTGGCGGCACTGGCCGACGACGCGCGGGTGAGCGCGATCGGCTTGCACCTGGAGGGGATCGATGACGTCGCGGCGTTCTCGAGGGCGGCCGTGACAGCGCACGACCGCGGGGTCCCTCTGGTCGTCCTGAAGACGGGCCGCTCCGAGACCGGAGCCCGGGTGGCGATGAGCCACACCAGCAGCCTGTCCGGCGCCGACGAGCTGTACGACGCGCTCTTCGCGCGACTGGGCATCCCGCGGGTCGACGACGTCGACGAACTGCTCGAGACACTGATGTTGCTGCACGTACACGGTGGCCTGCCCGGGCGTCGCATCGCCTCGGCCAGCTGTTCCGGTGGGGAGGCCTCGCTGATGGCCGACCTCGCGTACGCGTGCCGGCTGGACCTGCCGGATCTCGGCGAGAGAGCGCGCTCACGCCTGGCCGACGTCGTCGACCACCGGGTGACCATCGGCAACCCGCTGGACTACCACACCGCCATCTGGGGGAACTCCGCCGCGATGACGGCCTGCTTCTCGGGCCTGCTCTCGGCGCCGATCGATCTCGGTCTGCTGGTCCTCGACGTGCCCCGCACCGACCGCTGCACGGTCGGCTCCTGGACCGATGCGCTCGAGGCCTTCGTCGCGGCCCAGTCGATGACCGGCACCCGCGCCGCCGTCGTCAGCACGCTCGGGGAGTGCCTGCCCGAGCCGATGGCGGACCGCTTGGTGGACGTGGGCGTGGCACCGCTGCGGGGGTTGCGGACGGCGCTGCGCGCGGTGGCCGCGGCCGCGGACGTGGGAGCGGCGGCGGAGCGTGAAGTTCGCCCGGTGCCCGGACCGATCACTCCCGAGTGCGCGTTTGCGCGGCCGTTGGCGCTGGATGAATGGAGCAGCAAGGCCGAGCTGCGAGCGGTCGGGGTGCGGACACCCCCAGGGCGCCTGCTCGCGGATCCGGACGTCGATGCCCGGATCGTGGCAGCTGGTCTGGCCGCGGAGGAGCTCGGCTATCCCGTGGTGGTCAAGGCCGTCGGCGCCGGGCTGGAGCACAAGACGGAGGCGGGCGCCGTCGCGCTCCATCTCGACGGTCCGGTCGACCTGCGAGACGCCGCGGCCCGGCTGGCCGGCCTGGGGCCTGCCCTGCTGGTGGAATCGATGGTGACCGGCGCGGTCGCCGAGCTCATGGTAGGTGCCCGGTACGAC
>JBKPQU010000366.1:0-4245 GCA_046734255.1 Actinomycetota bacterium | reverse complement strand
CCTCCGCCAACCCACCAGGCCCTCCCGGTCGCGCCCGGGTTCGGGGGCTATCCCGCCCACAAGCGCGGCCGAGTGGTCGGAGCCAGGCTCGCCCGCGGCGGCGGAGAACATCGCCAGCCCGTGCACGATCTGCTGGCGCTGCTCCGCGGACAGCGGAGCGAGGATCTCCCGGATCGCCTCGGCGCGGCGCCGCAGCACCGAGGCGACCAGCCGCCGTCCCTTGGGGGTGAGATCGACGAGCACCTCCCGCCTGCTCACCGGGCTCTCCAGGCGGGAGACCCAGCCCGCCGTCACCAGGCGGTCCGTGGTGCGGCTGAACGTCGAGGCGTGGACGTCGAGGCGGTCGGCCAGGGCGCCGCTCCTGGTGGGGCCGAGGGCGTCCAGCAGGACCAGCACCCGGAACTGAGGCAGCGTGACACGCCCCAGTACCGGGAGGAGCGAGGCGGCAACGACTCCGAGCAGCGCCCGCGAGGCGACCAGCGCTGCCTCGGTCGCCTCCTCCAGGTCACCCGGATGCATGGCGCGATGATAGGTCGCCGGTCCAGCCCTCGCTTGGCTGCGCGGTCGCCTGTCTGGGCGACCCGCCGACTGTGCGGCCGACTGTGCGGCGTCGTGCGCACCCATGATGCCCACGATGTGACACCGTGCCGATCCTTTGCCCACGGTGTCACGCCGTGGGCGAAGGATCGCAAGCGGGCGAACGCCGAGTTGCGCAGCCCTGGCGAGCCGCGATAGTGGCAAACAGTTGTATCAGTACATCCTTTGAAGGGGCCTTGCATGAGCCAGACCGTCGGTGACTACCTCCTCGCCCGGCTCAAGGAATGGGGCGTGGAGAAGGTGTTCGGATATCCCGGAGACGGGATCAACGGGCTGCTGGCCGCGTGGGGACGGGCCGACAACGACCCGCGGTTCATCCAGGCACGGCACGAGGAGATGGCCGCGTTCGAGGCGGTCGGCTACGCCAAGTTCTCCGGCCGGGTCGGGGTGTGCGTGGCGACGTCCGGCCCGGGGGCGATCCACCTGCTCAACGGCCTGTACGACGCCAAACTGGATCACGTTCCCGTGGTGGCGATCGTCGGCCAGACCAGCCAGTCGGCCATGGGCGGCTCCTACCAGCAGGAGGTGGACCTGCTCAGCCTCTTCAAGGACGTCGCCAAGGACTACGTCCAGATGGTGACGGTGCCGCAGCAACTGCCGAACGTCATCGACAGGGCCATCCGGATCGCCCAGGCCGAGCACGCGCCCACGTGCGTGATCCTGCCGGCCGACGTGCAGGAGCTGGAGTACGCCCCGCCCGAGCACGCCTTCAAGATGGTCCCCTCGAGCCTCGGCAACACCTGGCCCGCGATCGCCGCCGACGATGCCGGGGTCCGGGCGGCGGCCGAGCTGCTCAACGCTGGTGAGAGGGTGGCGATCCTCGCCGGCCAGGGCGCCAGAGGGGCCCGCAAGGAGCTGATCGACGTCGCGGACCTGCTCGGCGCGGGCGCCGCCAAGGCCCTGCTCGGCAAGGACGTCCTTCCCGACGACCTGCCGTTCGTCACCGGATCGATCGGCCTGCTCGGCACCCGGCCGAGCTACGAGCTGATGAGCGGGTGCGACACGCTGCTCACCGTCGGGTCGAACTTCCCGTACACGCAGTTCCTGCCCGAGTTCGGTCAGGCGCGGGCGGTACAGATCGACATCGACGCCAAGTACATCGGAATGCGGTATCCCTACGAGATCAACCTCGTCGGGGACGCCGCCGCGACGCTGCAGGCGCTGATCCCCCTGCTGCAGCGCAAGCAGGACCGCTCCTGGCGGGAGGAGATCGAGGCGAACGTCCGGCGCTGGTGGGAGACCATCGAGATGGAAGCGGCGGTGGAGGGCGATCCGATCAACCCGATGAGCGTGTTCTGGGAAGCCTCCGCCCGCCTGCCCGACAACGCGATCATCGCCGCGGACTCCGGTTCCGCCGCCAACTGGTACGCCCGTCACCTGAGGTTCCGGGGCGACATGCGCGGCTCGCTGTCCGGGACGCTCGCAACGATGGGTCCGGGGGTGCCCTACGGGATCGGGGCGAAGTTCGCCCACTCGGGACGCCCCGTGGTGGTGTTCGAGGGCGACGGCGCGATGCAGATGAACGGCCTGGCCGAGCTGATCACCGTGGCCCGGTACTGGGAGGAATGGTCCGACCCACGGCTGATCATTGCCGTCCTGCACAACAACGACCTCAACCAGGTCACCTGGGAGATGCGGGCGATGCAGGGGGCGCCGAAGTTCACCGAGTCCCAGACGCTTCCGGACGTCGCGTATGCCGACTTCGCCCGGAGCATCGGGCTGGACGGCATCGCCGTCGACAAGGCCGACGAGGTCCCGCCCGCTTGGGATTCCGCGTTCTCCGCCGGCCGGCCGGTCGTGCTCGACATCCGTACCGACCCGGACTTCCCGCCGATCCCGCCGCACGCCACGTTCGAGGAGGCGCGTGACACCGCTGAGGCGCTGATCAAGGGCGACGAGGACCGCTGGGGCGTGATCTCGGCGGGGGTGCGCACGAAGGTGCGAGAGTTCCTCCCACACCGCGGCTGAGACGCTCGGCCGACTACCGGGCCCACGACCGGGAAGGAGTTCGGGCCATGGTCCAGACCGATGCTCCGGCCGGGGTGCGGGACTCGGTCGCCGTGGACGCCGAGGCACTGGCGGCCGCCCTCGCCGCACGCGTGGACGGCGAGGTGCGGTTCGACGATGGCACGCGCGGTGCCTATTCGACCGACGCGTCGAACTTCCGCCAGGTGCCGATCGGGGTTGTCGTGCCGTACACGGTCGAGGCAGTCGTCGAGGCGGTGGCCGTCTGCCGGGAACACCGCGCGCCGGTGCTGTCCCGCGGCGGCGGCACGAGCCTGGCGGGGGAGTGCTGCAACACGGCCGTCGTGATCGACTGGTCGAAGCACTGCGACCGGCTGATCAGCGTGGACTCCGAGCGGCGGACCTGTGTCGTGGAGCCGGGAATCGTGCTCGACGTGCTCAACCGGCAGCTCGCGCCGTACGGCCTGGAGTACGGCCCGGAGCCCGCGACGCACTACAACTGCACGCTCGGCGGCATGATCGGCAACAACTCGTGCGGTGCGACGGCGCAGCGCACGGGCAAGGTGGTCGACAACATCGAGCGGCTCGAGGTGCTGCTGTACGACGGCACCCGGTTCTGGTGCGGCCGGACCAGCGATGACGAGTTCGAGCAGATCATCGCCTCGGGCGGCCGCCGCGCCGAGATCTACCGCGACCTGCGACGCCTCCGGGACGAGTACATGGGGTTGATCCGCACCCGCTACCCCGACATCCCGCGCCGCGTCTCCGGCTACAACCTCGACTCGCTGTTGCCGGAGAAGGGTTTCGACGTGGCCGCCACGCTGGTCGGGAGCGAGTCGACGCTCGTCACCGTGCTGCGCGCAGAGCTGAAGCTGGTCCCGGTGGTGCCCGAACGCAGCCTCGTGATCCTCGGCTATCCCTCGATCGACCAGGCGGCGGACGCCGTCCCGGCGGTGCTGCCGCACACGCCGATCGCGCTGGAGGGCCTGGACGACAAGCTCATCGGTTTCCAGAAGCTGAAGCACATGAACCCCGACGCGCTCGATCTCCTCCCGGACGCCGGCGGGTGGCTGCTCGTCCAGTTCGGCGCGGACACCAAGCAGGAGGCCGACCATAAGGTCAAGCAGCTGCTCGAGGCGCTGGCGGGCGGCGATCACGAGCCTGCCGCGCGCAGCTTCGACGACGAGGAGCACGAGAAGCAGCTGTGGAAGGTCCGCGAGTCCGGGCTCGGCGCCACCGCGCACGTGCCGGGCCAGACAGATACCTGGCCGGGCTGGGAGGACTCCGCGGTCTCACCCGACCGCCTCGGTGACTACCTGCGGGACCTCATCCGCCTGTACGACGAGTTCGGGTACTCCGACGCCAGCATCTACGGCCACTTCGGTCACGGCTGCGTGCACAGCCGGATCCCCTTCGACCTGTACAACGCCGACGGGATCCGCCGCTACCGGGAGTTCCTGGAGCGAGCGGCGGACCTCGTGTGCTCCTACGGCGGCAGCCTGTCCGGGGAGCACGGCGACGGCCAGCAGCGCGGGGAGCTGTTGCCGAGGATGTTCGGTGAGGAGCTCGTCACCGCGTTCGGCAAGCTGAAGGCGATTTTCGATCCGGACGATCGGATGAACCCCGGAAAGGTGGTCGCGCCGCGCAAGCTGGACGAGGACCTCAGGATCGGCACCGGATGGT
>JBKPQU010000365.1:0-5002 GCA_046734255.1 Actinomycetota bacterium | reverse complement strand
CGGGTGCCATCGTCGGGCGGCTTCAGCATGACGATCTCGGTGCGGGAGTCGGGAATGCCGCAGACCGTGTCCAAGAACTCACCCTCGACGAACGTCCTGCCCTCGACCTCCAGGCCCAGCGCCACGAAGAAGGCGGTCACGACGTCGAGATCTGCGACCGTGAGGCCGACGTGGTCGAAGCGTCGTACATGTGACATAAGCCCGTCCTCCTGTCGTCGCCACTATCAGCGGCCTAGTCGTGCGTGAGCGCGCTCGGCGTCAGAACCGGAAGCGAGTCAGGCCGCCCGGCTCCGTCGCCAAGACCACGATCGCCGAGCGTGGCTCAATGCGGTACACGTTCCAGGGCGGTGGTCCTTGCGACGGTGCGTTGAACGGGGCCGTGATGCCCGACCCGCTGTCGTCGGGTGCGGCCGGCCAACCGTCGTCCGCCCACGCCTTCGCAATACGCGCAACTGCGCCCGGCTCCGTCACTCGCGTTGCGTCACCCTCGATCACGACATCCGCGTCGCGGATCGACACCGCGATCGAACACCGCGGATCGCGTGCGACATTGCGCCCCTTCCGCGTGCCTGCGCCCGTCTGGAACCAAAAGGTGCCGTCCAGCCACAGGGCACCGACCGCGGTCACATGCGGGCTACCGTCCTCGTTGACTGTGGACAGCCAGGTCGTGCGGGAGTTCAGCGCGTCCGGAGCGGGCGACGACCCCGCATCGAGCTTCTCAACAACTGCGGCCCAATCCACCGGGGGCAGCCCATCCGCCTCACCCAGATTGGTGATCTCCATAAGGCATCCCTTCATTGTCGAGCGGACATCCTGGCGAAGGGTGTCGTGGCTAAGACGCGCGACGACCGCGAAAGTCATCGCGCAGGGTCGCGCTGCGGTCAGCCGGGGACGACATTGACCAGGTGTGGGGCGCGCACCACGGTCGTCCGCACGGGCCGTCCGTCCAGCGCGGCGGCGACACGCGGGCTCGCCAGCGCCCGTTCGCGCAGCGCGTCCTCGTCGATCGACACCGGCACCTCGAGCCGGTCACGCACCTTGCCCGCGACCTGGACCACGGCGGTGACCGTTTCCTCGACGAGCAGGGCCGGGTCGGCGACGGGGAAGGGCTCGTAGGCCAGCGACTCCCCGTGCCCCAGCCGCGCCCACATCTCCTCGGCCAGGTGTGGCGCGAACGGCGCCACCATGAGCACCAGCGGCTCGACCGCCTCCCGCGGCACTGTGGCCAGCCGGGTCAGCGCGTTGTTGTACTCGATCAGCCGCGCGATCGCCGTGTTGAACCGTAGCCCCTCCAGATCGATGGTCACTGCCTCGGTGGTGTGGGCCAGCAGCCGCCGGGTCGCCTCGTCGGCCGGCTCGTCGACCACACGCGGCTCCCCCGTGTCCTCGTCGACGACGTTGCGCCAAAGCCGTTGCAGGAAGCGCTGCGACCCGACGACGGCGCGCGTCTCCCACGGCCGCGAGACGTCCAGCGGCCCCATCGACATCTCGTAGACACGGAAGGTGTCGGCGCCGTAGGCGTCGTACATCTCGTCGGGGGTGACGACGTTCTTCAGCGACTTGCCCATCTTCCCGTACTCGCGAACGACCGGCTGGCCCTGCCAGGTGTACGTGCCGTCGGCGTCCTCCTCGACCTCGGCGGCCGGCACGATCTGCCCGCGTACGTCGCGGAAGGCGTAGGCCTGGATGTAGCCCTGGTTGAACAGCCGGCGGAACGGCTCGGCCGCGCTGACGTGGCCCAGGTCGTAGAGAACCTTCTGCCAGAACCGCGCGTAGAGCAGGTGCAACACGGCGTGCTCCACCCCGCCGACGTACAGGTCGACGCCGCCGACGTCGCGGGTGCCTTGCGGACCCATCCAGTAGCGCTCGTTGTCGGCGTCGACGAAGCGCTCGGTGTTGGTCGGGTCGAGGTAGCGGATCTCGTACCAGCACGAGCCGGCCCACTGCGGCATGACGTTGAGCTCGCGACGGTAATGGCGCTCGCCGCGCCCGTCGCCCAGGTCCAGCTCGAGCTCGGCCCAACCGTCGGCGCGGGCCAGCGGCGGGACCGGGTCGCTCGTCGAGTCGTCAGGGTCCAGCGCGCTCGGCCGGTAGTCGGTGACGTCCGGCAGCTCGACGGGCAGCATCGACTCCGGCACCGCCACCGGTAGGTCGTCCTCGTCGAACAGCACGGGGAACGGCTCGCCCCAGTAACGCTGGCGGCTGAACAGCCAGTCGCGCATCTTGTAGGTGACCGTCCGCTCCCCCAGCCCCTTGCCGGCCAGCCAGTCGGTGATGGCCGCCTTGGCGTCGGCGACACCCAGTCCGTCGAGGCTGATCTCGGCGTTGGCGCTGTTGATGGCCGGGCCCTCGCCCAGGTAGGCCTCGCCGGTCCAACCCTCCGGCGGCTGCACCGTACGGATGATCGGCAGCCCGAACCGCTCGGCGAACTCCCAGTCCCGTTCATCCTGCCCGGGCACGGCCATGATCGCCCCGGTGCCGTAGCCCATGAGCACGTAGTCAGCGACGAAGACCGGGATCCGCTCGTCGTTGACGGGGTTGGTGGCGTACGCGCCGGTGAACACGCCGGTCTTGTCTCGGCCCTCGGTCTGCCGCTCGACCTCGGTCTTGGCCGTCGCCCGGATGCGGTAGGTCTCGACGGCCGGACGCTGCTCGGCGGTCGTCAGCGCGTCGACCAAGGGGTGCTCCGGTGCCAGCACCATGAACGTCGCGCCGAACAAGGTGTCCGGCCGGGTGGTGAACACCTCGATCGGGCCGGAGTCAGAGGGGAAACGCACGGTGGCGCCTTCGGAGCGGCCGATCCAGTTGCGCTGCATGAGCTTGACCGGCTCCGGCCAGTCGAGGGAGTCCAGGTCCTCCAGCAGCCGGTCGGCGTAGGCGGTGATGCGCAACATCCACTGCCGCAGGTTGCGCTTGAACACGGGGAAGTTGCCGATGTCGCTGCGCCCCTCGGCAGTGACCTCCTCGTTGGCCAGCACGGTCCCCAGGCCGGGGCACCAGTTGACGGGCGCCTCCGAGACGTACGCCAGCCGGTGCGCGTCGACCACCCGCCGCCGCTCCACCTCGGCGAGCTCGGACCAGGCGCGACCGCCGGGAACGGCGCGCTGTCCGGACTCGAAGGCGGCGACCAGCTCGTCGATCGGGCGGGCGCGGCGCGCGACGGCGTCGTACCAGGACTCGAAGATCTGCCGGAAGATCCACTGGGTCCATCGGTAGAACTCGACGTCGGTGGTCGAGACCGAGCGCCGGGCGTCGTGGGCCAGGCCCAGCCGGCGCAGCTGGCGCCGCATGGTGACCACGTTGTCCTCGGTGGTCTTGCGCGGGTGCTGGCCGGTCTGGACGGCGTACTGCTCGGCGGGCAGCCCGAACGCGTCGTAGCCCAGGCAGTGCAGGACGTTGCGCCCGCGCATCCGCTGGAAGCGGCCGTAGGCGTCGGTGGCGATGTAGCCCAGCGGGTGGCCGACGTGCAGTCCGGCACCACTGGGGTAGGGGAACATGTCGAGGATGTAGAGCTTCTCCCTGCCGCCGACCTTGTCGGGCTCGGCCAGCGGACCGGCCGGGTTGGGCGCCTCGAAGGTGCCGCGCTCCTCCCACGCGTCCTGCCAGCGCCGCTCGATCTGCTCGGCCAGCGCGGCCGTGTAGCGGTGGGCGGGTATCGCCTCGGCGCGGGTCTCGCTCGTGGTCATCGCCGATCCTGTCCCATACGTGTGGAGGCGCCTGGTCCCGGACATGAGAAAGCCCCTCGCACATGAGGGGCTGCCGCGCTGGACGTCGGTCTCAGCACGGCTTCGCAAGGAGCAGCCGGATCGGCACGCTCCCAGGGTAGCGCAGCGCCGCGCGCTTCTCGGGGCTGCGCTTGCGCACCTCTTCGCTGGTGGCGACAAGCTTTCGCCGCGGGCCTTCCCCGAACGCATCCATGGCGATCGCGTCGAAGGGGTGCCCCAGTGGGTCGACCCGGGGGCCACCCAGGGTGTACACAGGCGCGACGGGTCGCCCCAACCGCGACAGTGAACAGCAACCCACAGCAGGAGGGATCATGGACTTCTCGGCCCAACTCGACGACCTCCAACAGCGCGCCGCCCAGACCAAGCAGGCCGCCCAAGCCGCCGTCACCGAGACCCGCGAACAGCTGCGCCAGCGCATCGACCAGGCCAAGGTCGATGTCGACCTGGCCGCCAAGGACACCCGCGAGGACGCCAGCGCGGCCGCGGCCAGCGCCCGCAGCAAGTGGGCCCAGATGAAGGCCGACGCCGCCGCCAAGATGGACGACCTCCAGGCCCGGATCGACAAGCGGTCCGACCAGATCGACGCCAACATCGCCGCCGACGACGCCGCCTGGGCCGAAGACGACGCTACCGCCGCGATCGACTACGCCTCCTGGACGGTCGACAACGCCCGGCTGGCCGTGCTGGACGCCATCGACGCCCGCGCCTACGCCGACGAACTCGCCAAGCAGGCGGCCGGTCCCTAGGCCCGCCCGACCGTTCGCCACGAGCACCGCGGCCCACCCGACCGGCCAGGCCGTGGCTGCCTGTGATCGAGTGAGGATGAGGCGCGGACATCAGACGAATTCCGTGCGGTACTCGTGCAGGAACTCGGACACCGGGCGCGGGGGGCGGCCGGTGATCCGCCGGAAGGTGTCGGTCGTGTAGTCGTTCTCGCCGGCGAGGATCGCCCACTCGCGCGTGATGAGCAGCTCGGCCGCCCCCGCCGGTATCCCGGCGCCGGTGAGCCGTTCGAGGAACTGCCGCTCGGCCGCGACCCGGAAGGTGACTGGTTCGCCGAGTTCCGCCGAAAGGAGTTCGAGCGCCTCCGGCCACGACATGGGGACCGGTCCTGTCAGGTCGTGGTGCGCCCCCCATAGCTCCGGGTCGGTGAGCACGCGCAGCCCGGCGGGGTCGCGAACGAGCGCTGCGACCGCGTCGCCGCGCGCGAGTATGCCGCGGACGATCTCGCTGCCGACGCGGCCGGTGGCGCCGATCACTGCGGTGGTCATCATTTC
>JBKPQU010000364.1:0-5188 GCA_046734255.1 Actinomycetota bacterium | reverse complement strand
GATCGGTGCCTCGCCAGATCCGCACGAGCTCGCGGTGCGGGATCGAGCACGCGGCGTTCGCGAGCGCGCCGGGCGCGGGGGCGGCGACGGTCGCGGGAGACGCGGATCCCGAGGCCTCCGTGGAGCCCGAGGCGGCCGCGTTCGACCCGATCCCCGCGGCGCAGGCCGCGGCCAGCAGCACCAGCGCGAGCGCCGGCGCCAGGCGTCTCACGGGCGTGCCTCGGGCAGGCACGGCAGCCGGTGCATGATCTTGGACGGGTACGCCGCCTCGAACACCCGATCGCCGGCCTGGTCGGCCGGGACGGAGACGGTCGGGAGCGCGGTCTGGCCCTTGGTCAGGCTCATCACGTACTCGGCCACGTCCTCGAGCGTGTGGCCGTTCTGGCGGAGCTCGGGCTGGTCCACGAAGATCTGCGTCGGCTGGATCAGCTGGACGATCTTGGTCGAGTCGCCGTCGGTATCGAACTCGGCGTTGATCCCGTCCTGCATCGCCGTGGTCGAGATCTGGAAGGCGCCGGTCACCTTCGGGTCCGGGATCGAGCCGTGGTCGGCGGTCAGCACCATCGCCCACTGCCCCTGCCCGACCCGCTTGTTCAGGAAGTCGACGAAGTCGTGCAACGCCGCGTCCTGGGCGACGACCGCGTCCTGCATCTCGGGGCTGTTCACCGTCCACACGTGGCTGATGTAGTCGATCATCTTGTAGTTGATGAACAGCATGTCCGGCGTGTCGTCCGCGCCGAACCCCTCACGCTCGATCATCTTCTTGATCACGCGCGTCTGATACGGGATGCGAGCCGGCGTGTCGAACCCCTGCAGCAGGGTCTGGATGTCGTTGGTCCGCCACTGGCCGTCGATCTGGCCGTCGTTTGCGTCCACGGCTCGCACGTCTTGCGCGAACCCGCCGACGTCGTTGATGTACTTCGGGAAGCGGTAGTAGGGCGTGAGGTTCGGCGTCAGGTTCCAGTCGAAGCCCTCCTCGCCCAGCGTGTCCGCGCCCACGACCTCCCGGATCGCGGCGATGTCCTGATCGCCGCCGCCCCACATCGCCCCGTGGCCGAGCATCCCCAGGTGGATGCTCACGGTCCCGATCTCGCCCACGACCGGCCTGTTGCCCATCGCCCGGTCGTACAGATCGGCGAGCGTGGGCTCGATCAGGTAGGCGGGACCCTCGGCCCACGGCGTGGTGAGGTCGGCACCGATGCGCAGCCGGTGCGCGACGATCCCGTGGGCATCGGGGAACGCGCCTGTGCCGATGATCGCGTGCGTCTGGGCGGTCGAAGTGGGGCTCGAGCCCACCGTCGCGTGCTCGTACCACGCCCCCTGCGGGATCAGCGACCTGAGGTACGGCCAGTCGTTGGCCCACCGGCGGAGCACGTCGCGGCCGCCCGCGTCCCACACCATCGTCACGAGCAACTTGGGCGGGTTCGGGTTGCCAGCGGTGGCCTCCACCATCGGCGACCCGTCGATCGCCTTGAACGGGAACCCAAGCATCTGCGCCTGCGTCGGCGCGATGCCGGCGAGCGTCACCGGGCGCTGCACGACGCCGGCCGGCGCGACGTGTCCGGGCCCGTACCAGAACATCGGGATGTCCTGCGCGTACGGCCACGGGCCGACGTGCGGCAGGCCGGAGCCCACGTAGTTCGGCTCGATCGGCAGGATCTGGATCTCAGCGCTACGGTCGTCTCGGTTGCCGCGCCAGGTCCGCAGCAGCCACTCGTGCGGCATCGAGCACGCGAGCGCGACCGGGCCGGCGTTCGGGTTCGCCAGATCGGCTGGGGTGGAGGCGGTTGCGCCCGTCGGACCGGTGGCTTGCGCGGCCACGGCCGCCTGGGCGACCGTTGCATCGGCGCGGTCCGCGCACGCGACGCCGACCAGCCACAGGACGCCGAGCAGCGCGAACACGCGTCTGGGAGCCATGGGTCGGCGCATACCAAACACGACCTCGCCCGGAACGACAACCCAACGGGTACGGTGGCGCGTCGTGACCGGCAGGCGGATGCTCGTGCTGCTCGTCGCGCTCGCCGCGATCGGGATCCCCGCGGCCGTGCTGACGGCGACGTGCGCGGGACGCTCGTGTCAGAGCGCGAGCGGGGGTGAGGTTCGTGTGCCCTTCTGCCCCCTGCCGCAAGCGGTGAAGGACGGCATCGTGAACGGGTTCCGCGAGGGCCGCTCGCCCGACGTCCTGGGCGTGGCCGACGGGACGCCGGTCTACACGGGCTCGGGACGCGCGCGAGCGCCCTGGCCCGCCGCCGGAACCACGGACACGAGCGTCCCGATCGTGCTGTCGGGCGCGGGCGTGTCCGAAGGCTCGACGCTGCCGAACGGAGTGACGCTCGACCGGATCGCGCCCACGGTGAGCCGGATCCTCGGGTTCGAGCGCGAGCACCCGGAGGTGCGTTCGGGCACTGCGGTCGCGGGCGTGGCCAACGGGACGCGCCCTCGCCTGGTCCTGCTCGTCGCGTGGAAGGGCGTCGGGACGTCGGAACTCGGCGGGGGACATCGGGCGTGGCCGTTCCTGTCGTCGCAGATGCGCGACGGCGCCGGGACGAGCGAGGGCCGAAGCGGCTCGCTCCCGCTCGACCCGGCGGCCACCGAGACCACGATCGGGACCGGCGGGCTGCCGTCGCAGCACGGGATCACCGGTTCGTACGTCCGGAACACGCAGGGACAGGTCGTACGAGCGTACGCCGCGAACGCGCCCGTGCAGATCATCGCGACGCTCGCGGACGACCTCGACGAACACGACCACGCGACGCTCGTCGGACTCGTGGCCCCCGATCCGGCCGAACGTGGGCTCGTCGGCGGCGGCTGGTACCCGGACGAGGATCCCGTCGACGTCGTGACGGGCCAGGGCGAGGCCGTGCCGAACGCGGTGCAGGCGCAACTGGACGCTGGGTACGGCGCGGACGATGTTCCCGACGTCCTCGGCGTGGTGCTCGACGGCCCCGTCCGTTCGATGGATCGATGGACGGAGCAGATCGTCACCGAGGCGCGGCGCGCCACCGGCGACTCGACGCTGGTCGTGGTGGCCGGGACGGGGTCGTGGGAGTCGCACGCGCGTGCCGTCCCGGACACGTCGCTCGTGGACGCCGTCGAGGACGCCGTCCCCGGGGACGAGCCGGCGGTGGCCGCGAGCGTGCCGGGCGGCGTGTTCCTCGACCAGCAGGTCCTCACGGACGAGCAGGTCACTGGGCAGGTCGCGGTCGACGCGATGCTCTCCGCTGACGCGCCGGATGGTGAGAGGATGCTGGCGGACGCGTTCCAGGGATTCGCGGTGTCGTTCGCCCGATACTGCTGAGACCCGCCGGGAGACCGCTCGATGGCCCAGCTGACCGCCCCCGTAACGACCGCCGGCCCGCGCCGCGTCGCCGATCGCCGCACCGTGGTCGGCGTGGCGGCGATGCTCGTGGCCGTCGCGCTGATCGTGAGCGTGGGCGACCCGGGCCGGATCGCGTGGGTCCGGACGTTCTTCGTGATCTTCGGCTCGCTGCTGATCCAGGCGCTGCCGTTCGTGATGCTGGGGGCGTTCGCGGCAGCGCTGGTCGAGGTGTTCGTACCGATCGGCGTATTCGAGAAGCTCGGCGCGCTCCCCCGCCCGTTGCAGCTGCCGGCGGCCGCGCTCGCCGGCCTCGCGTTCCCGATCTGCGAGTGCGGCTCGGTCCCCGTCGCACGACGGCTGATGCAGCGCGGCCTGATGCCGTCGGCCGCCGTGACGTTCATGCTCGCCGCGCCGGTGCTGAACCCGGTCGTGATCGCATCCACGTACGTCGCGTTCCGCGGTCGCAGCACGCTGTGGACGATGGTGGGCGGCCGGTTCCTGCTGGGCATGCTCGTCGCGATCGCGGTCGGCTGGGTGGTCGGCAACCGCTCGAAGGAACAGCTCCTCAAGGCGAACCCCGAGGAGGAGCACGAGGACCTGCTCGAGCTCGGACGCCCCGAGGCCCGGTGGCGCCGCTTCTTCGTGCACCTCGGCAACGATTTCCTCTTCATGGGCCGCTACCTGCTGCTGGGCGCGACGATCGCGGCCGCGATCCAGACGTTCCTGCCCACGTCGCTGCTGACCGGCGTCGCCGCGCGGCCGGTGATCAGCGTGCTGACGATGATGGCGCTCGCGGCGGCGCTGTCGCTGTGCTCGGAGTCCGACGCGTTCGTGGCGGCGTCGTTCGTGCAGTTCGGACCGGCGGCGCAGCTGGGGTTCCTGGTGTTCGGCCCGATGGTCGACATGAAGCTGGTCGCACTCTACGCGGGGACGTTCCGCCGGCCGTTCGCGCGCACGGTCGTGGTGGTTTCGGCGGTGGCGACGCTCGTCGGCGCGCTGTGGGTGGGGGTGGCGCTCGGATGAGCGACGCGATCGTCGCCCGGACCGGCGCGCGCGTCCTCGACGAGTCGGCGCCCCCTCGCCGATGGAGCCCGACGCGTGTGGCGGGGACGATCGTGCTCGGGGCGTGGGCCGGACTGTTCTGGTTCCTGTGGCTCACCGGCCGCGAGGCGTTCTATCTCTCGACGCGGACCGACTGGGTCGTCCCGGTCGCCGCAGCGTTGCTCACCGCCGCGACGATCGGGCGGCTGGCCTCGGCGAAGGTCACGACCCCCAAGCCCATCGCGGCTCGCGAGCTGTGGATCATGGGGCTGATGGTGGTGCCGGTCGTGCTGGTCGTGTTCTCCCACCCGGCCACGCTCGGCTCGTTCTCGGCGGGCAAGCGGGCCGGGTTCTCTGGAACGTCGGTCGCCACCTCGGCGAGCGATATCGGCAGCGGTGAGCTGACGCTGATCGACGTCGCGGCCGGCGAGACCAGCCCCGACGGCGAACGGGCGCTCGCCAAGCGGGCCGGCGAGCAGGTCGACTTCGTCGGGTTCGTCTCGATCCGCGACGACACGCCGGCCGACGAGTTCCTCCTGGCCCGCTACGTGGTGACGTGCTGCGTCGCCGACGCGACGATCGCCGAGGTTCGCGTGGTGAACGTCACGCCCGGCCAGTTCTCCAACGAGGACTGGGTGCGGGTGCGAGGGACGATCTTCCCGCTCGGCCGTGAGGTGATCGTGGACGCGAGCGACGTCGGCGCGGTCGAGCGTCCGGACCACCCGTACCTCACGCCGTAGCGCTCGGCGGTTGCGCCGCATCCGTCGTGTAGCCTCAGCGCGTGCTGGCCGCCTCCTCCTCGGTGTGGGCCCAGACGATCCTGTCCGT
>JBKPQU010000363.1:0-6711 GCA_046734255.1 Actinomycetota bacterium | reverse complement strand
GGGCCAGGGTGGCCCGGGCCCGGTCGAGTGCGGCCGCGGCGAGCACGCTCTCCTGCTGGGCGTCGGCCAGCGCCCGGGCCCGGTCGCCGTCCGCCGCCTCGAGCGACTCCTCGCGGGCGGCGGCCTCTGCCGCGGCCTTCTGCCCCGCCTCGATGCCGGCCGTCTGGTCGTCCAGGACGGTCGAGAAGACCTGCTGAGACGTGCTCACACGCCACAGCGCTTCGTCCGGTGAGTCGGCCAGCAGCACGCTGGCGACCAGGGTCGCCGGCCCGCCGCCGGCCACGAGGGCCCGGACCGTCCGGTCCCGCCGGGCCTGGGCGCGGCGCACGTTGAGCGCCAGCTCGGACACGTCGGACTCGGCCTGGCTGCTGCCGGCGAAGGAGGCCTGCAGCCGGGCCACGGCCTGCGCCGCAGCGCGCGAGCGGACCGTGTACTCGGCGGCCAGCAGCTGGACCTGGAGCGCCGCCGAGGAGGCCTCGCGTTGGGCCGCCGCGACGTCCTCGTCGCTCGTGGTCGCCCCGGCGGGGGTGGAGGGGATCAGGGTGGCCAGGGCCAGGCCCGCGGCCACCAGCACGCGGGCACAGCGCAGTCGCCGGGCCGCTGCCATCCCTGCTTTCTCGACAGGCTGGGTCCGGGACTTTACGCGTACTCTCGCCGCGTGCAGGTGCTGACCGGGGTCGTGATCGCGGCCGCCGGGGCGGCCGCCGGGGTGATCAACGCGATCGTCGGCTCGGGCAGCCTCATCACGTTCCCGGTCCTGCTGGCCGTCGGGTACCCGCCGCTGACCGCGAACATCTCCAACAACATCGGCCTGGTCCCGGGCGGGGTGTCCGGCACCTGGGGGTACCGGCGGGAGCTTTCGGGGCAGTCGGGCGTTCTGCGCCGGCTCGCCCCGATGTCCGTGGTCGGCTCGCTCGCCGGCGCGCTGCTGCTGCTGTGGCTGCCCGCCTCGGCGTTCGAGGCGATCGTGCCGGTACTGATCGCGATCGCCCTCGTGCTGGTCATCCTGCAGCCGAGGATCGCCGCCTGGGCGGCCGGGCGACGGGAGGAGGGCCACCGCGGCCACGTCGGGCCCGTGGCGATGGTCGCGGTCCTGATCGCCGGCATGTACGGCGGCTACTTCGGAGCCGCCCAGGGAGTGCTGCTGATCGGCCTGCTCGGCTCGCTGCTGATCGAGAACCTGCAGGTGGTCAACGCGATCAAGAACCTGCTCACGCTCCTGGTCAACGCCGTGGCCGCGGTCACGTTCATCGTGGTGGCGCCGGAGCAGGTGGACTGGGCGGTGGTCGTGCTGATCGCGGCCGGCTCGCTGACCGGCGGCCTGGCCGGGGCGTGGGTCGGGCGGCGGTTGAAGCCGACGGTCCTGCGCGGCGTGGTCGTGGTGATCGGCCTGATCGCCATGGTCCGGTTGCTGACCACATAGGGTGGGCCGGATGGACGGCGGCGTCGTCCCGATCAGCGCCCCGGACGATCCCCGCGTGCACGACTACGTCGGCCTGACCGACGTGGCCCGCCGGTCGCGGCTGGAGCCGCGGGCGGGCATCTACCTCGCGGAGAGCGAGAAGGTGATCCGGCGGGCGCTGGCCGCCGGGCACCGGCCCCGGTCGATGCTGGTCAGCCGGCCCCGCCTGCCGTTCGTGGCCGACCTCGTCGCCCGGCTGGCCGGCGACGGCGTCCCGGTCTACGTGGGGGAGCCGGGCGTGCTGGAGGCGGTCACCGGCTTCAACGTCCACCGCGGGGCGATCGCGGCGATGCGGCGTCCGGAGCTGCCCTCGCCGGCGGAGCTGGCCCGGGGGGCCCGGCGGATGGTGGTGCTGGAGGACGTCGTCGACCACACCAACGTCGGTGCGGTCTTCCGGTCCGCCGCGGGCATCGGCGCGGACGCCGTGCTGATCAGCCCCCGCTGCGCCGACCCGCTGTACCGGCGGTCGGTCCGGGTGTCGATGGGCACGGTGTTCCAGGTGCCGTGGACCCGGTTGGAGCAGTGGCCGGACGACCTCGAGGTGCTGCGGGGGCTGGGCGTGCGGATCGCCGCGCTCACCCTGGCCGCCGACGCCGTGGACCTGGACCGGCTCGCCGCGCGCCCGCCGGAGCGCCTGGCGCTGCTGCTCGGCACCGAGGGCGACGGCCTGTCCTCGCAGGCGTGCGCGTACGCCGATCTCGCCGTCCGGATCCCGATGGCCGGCGGGGTGGACTCGCTCAACGTGGCCGCGGCCGCGGCGGTCGCCCTCTGGGCGCTCCGCCCGACCGGCACGCCCGCTTGACATTCGCGGGTATCAGCGGGCCGCCCTTCTCCTCCTGGTTCGGACGCAAACGTGACCGAGGAGGAACCATGGAGAGCATCACCTGTCCCGAGGTGGGATGCGACGCGCCGGCCGAGATCGTCGACCGCTGGGTGTTCGGCTCCACCGACGGCCCGGTCGAGCACGTCAAGACCAGGTGCCGAGAGGGACACTGCCTCACGCCGAGGCTCGACCAGCTGAAGGCCGCCTCAGCCGCGAACAAGCAGTCCGGCAGCGCCGCCTGAACCCCTCATGCCACTCAGGCCGTGACCGTCTGGTTGCGGCCTGCGTGCTTGGCGGCGTACAGCGCGTTGTCGGCGCGGGCGATCAGCGTGTGCGCGGTGTCCCCGGGGACCCATATGGCCACGCCCGCCGAGCAGGTCTGGTCGGCCGGCACGTGCGACCGCAGCTCGTTGGCTATCCGCGCGGCGCCGTCGGCGTCGCAGTTGGGCAGCAGGACGGCGAACTCCTCGCCCCCGTAGCGGGCCAGGACGTCGCTCGGCCGGATCCGCGCGGACCACGTGCTGACCAGGTGCCGCAGCAGGCTGTCCCCGGCGGGATGGCCGTTGGCGTCGTTGTAGGCCTTGAAGTGGTCGAGGTCGAGGATGATCACTGCGAGCGGCTGACCGGTGCGGGTCGCCACCTCGATCGCCGCGGGGAGCCGCACCTCCCAGGTACGGCGGTTCGCGGCCCCGGTCAGCGCATCCGAGCCGGCCTCGGCCTCCAGCCGCAGCAGCAGGTCCTGCCGCTCCATCGCCACGGCCGCCTCCCCGGCCAGGATCTCCAGCACCGGGATCTGGTCGGGGAGATCGACGGTGTCCGGGTCGAACCCCACGACCAGGACGCCGACCGACCGGCCCAGGTTGATCACCGGGACCCAGATCCCTGCGGTGAGCTCCCGGCCGAGGATCTCCGACATCCGGACCCGCGACGTGTGGTCGACGCCGGGATGACGGTCGACCCGCTCCAGGTACTTGGTCCGGCCGGAGGTGAAGCACTCGACGACCATCGACGGCCGGTCCATCGACACCCGCATGCCGAGCACGTCGACGCCGAACGCGGCGGTGCAGACCAGGTCGCCGTGCCCGTCGGGCTCCAACAGCGTGGCCGTGATGCCGTGCGATGCGGTTGCCGCGGCCTGGCAGACGGCGGTGCGGGCGTCCGACTCGCGCAGGATCGCCCGGGTCGCGTCGTCGATCGCGGCGAGCTGGGCCGCCTGGCGGGCCAGCAGCTGGTGACGGGTGTGCAGGTCGGTGACGTCGTGGGCAACCACCACGGTGCCCAGGCGCTGGGCGCCGCGGCCCCCCAGCGCGCGGGACCGGATCATCAGCTGGCGGGCTCCCTGGGGCTCCGCCTGGGACGGCAGGAGCAACAGCTCCTGCTCTCCGTGACCGCCGGTGAGCAGGTGGGCGATGCCGGTGGCCTGCTCGGCGATCGGGACCCGGCGGCCGTCGAGGAGCCGGGAGGCGGCCGCGTTCAGGTCGGCGGCGGACAGCGGTGACTCCGGCAGCCCGAACAGCCGGCGGGCGGCGCTGTTGGCGGTGACCCGGTCGGCCGCGTCGGTGGCGAGGACCGCGACGTCCAGCCCGTCCAGCAACTGCTCGAGGTAGGTCGCGGCCGCCTCCCGCTCGGCCAGTGACTGCTGCTCCCGCAGGCGCGCCCGGCGCAGCGAGCCGGCCAGAGGGCCGAGCATGATCCACACAAGCACGGCGGTGACCAGGAACAGGCCCATCCCGCCCGCCCACACCATGCGGTGCCAGGCCGACGACCGCTCCGAGCTGTCCGCCGCGATCGCCCCGACCACCGCGTTCAGGTCGGGGATCAGCGGGCCGGCCACCTCGCCGTCGATGTCACCGCGGATCAGGCTGCCGGGCTTCAGGTCCGCGCCCGGCCGCTCGGCCCGGTCCGCCGCGGCGCAGAAGATCCGCAGCCTCTGCACCAGGCCCGGGTTGCCGGTGGCGATCGCGTCGGCCAGCCGGACGACCTCCGCCGCCCGCAGCCCGGTCCCGTCGACCCGGTCGTCGTCGCGGCCGCCGGGCTCCGCGATCAGGCGCAACTGGTCGGCCGCGCGCCGCACCTCCATGCGGTACGTCGGCAGCCTCGCCGGGTCGGTCCGCGGATCGGCCATGATCGCCACGAGGGCCTCGACCCGGCCGGCGAGGGCCGGCATCCGCCCGGCCACGGCGACGAGGTGAGCCGCCCGGGCCTGCTCCTGCGTCACCCGTGTGGACGCGATCCCGGCCACCCCCGCCGACAGCACGACGACCACCAGGCAGGCGGAGGACAGCCAGGCGATCAGCCGCTCCGGACGCCGCGCCATCCCGTCTGCCCTCCAACCCTGCGCCGCAAGGCCCCACGCCCTGCCGCTGGGTGGGTCCGGTCAGTTAGTCGGTACGGGCGGGAAGCCGCGCGATCGCCCGATCAGGCGGGCTTGCGTCCCGATCGATGACAGATCGGTGACAGCCTGGGGCCATGAGCCTGAGCCTGCTGGACTGGCGGCGCCGGGTGGCCGCGCTGTACCGGGACGTACGGGGCGAGCCGGACGCGGTGGCCGGCTGGCACCGCTGGCGGGAGGGGCGGGACGCCCTGTTCCGCGATCACCCGGACAGCCCACTGGCCGAGGCAGCCCGCAGGGGCTTCGCAGGCCTGAGCTACGCGCCCTACGACCCGGGCCTGCGCTGGCTCCTGCGGGTCGAGCCGGCCCCCCGGACCCGGCTGGAGGTCACGACCGAGGGCGACGGCGTGATCCCGTTCGAGCGGATCGGCCGGGTGGAGCTGCCCGGGCTCGGGTCGCTCGACGTGTGGTGGCTGGACTCCTACGGGGGCGGGGTCTTCCTCCCGCTCCGCGACGCGACGGCGGGGTCGACGACGTACGGCGGTGGGCGCTACCTGCTCGACACGGTCAAGGGTGCGGACCTGGGCGGGGACGACGGCCGGCTGCTGATCGACCTGAACTTCGCCTACAACCCGTCCTGCGCCTACGACCCGTCCTGGACCTGCCCGCTGGCGCCGGAGGGCAACCGCCTCGACGGCCCGGTCGAGGCAGGCGAGCGCGCCCCGCTCGAGGGGTGATTTGCCCCGTTTCGGCACACGGTCGCGCCGGTACGCTGACGCGATGGTCACGGAGGGTGCGGGCCAGCGCGGGGACGGCGCGTTCTACCTGCGCCTCGTCCTGCTCGCGGCGGCGGTCGGGATCCCGGCGGCACTGCTGGCCGCGGTCTTCCTCGCCCTCGTGCACTGGCTGGAGGACGTCCTCTGGACCGACCTGCCCCACCATCTCGGTGCGTCGTCGCCGCCGTGGTACCTGGTGCTCGGCCTGCCGATGGTCGGGGCGGGGATCGTGATCGCGGCACGTTCCCTTCTCCCGGGGGACGGCGGGCATGCGCCGCTGGGCGGCCTGAGCACGGCCCCCACTCCCGTCCGGTACGCCCCCGGCATTGCCCTGGCCGCGCTCGGGACCCTGTCGTTCGGCGCCGTGCTCGGACCCGAGGCGCCGCTGATCGCGCTGGGCTCGGTGGTCGGGATGGCGGTCACGCCGCTGATCAGGCCGGACCCCCGCGCGCAGTCGGTCCTGGCCACGGCGGGATCGTTCTCGGCGGTCTCGGCGCTGTTCGGCGGCCCACTGGTGGCGGGCATGCTGCTGGTCGAGGCCGGGGTCGGGATGGGCTCGATGCTGATCCCCGCGCTGCTGCCGGGGGTGGTCGCCGCCGCGATCGGTTACCTGATCTTCGTCGGGCTGGGCGACTGGGGCGGACTGCAGGCCACGGCCCTGACCGTGCCGGATCTTCCGCCGTACCACGGGACCCACGTCCTCGACCTCCTGGTCGGAATCGGCGTCGGCCTCGCGGCGGCAATCATCCTCGAGGGTGTCCGCCACCTGGGCACATGGGTGGACCACCTTCGCGGGCGGTTGGGGATGCCCGCCCTGCTGATCGCCGGCGGACTGGCCGTCGGGGCCCTCGCGCTGCTCGCCCGGGCGCTAGGCGCGGACTCCCAGGACGTGCTGTTCTCCGGCCAGTCATCGGTGGGCACGGAGGTTCAGACGCGATCGCTGCAGGTCGTGGTCGTCCTGCTGGTGACCAAGACGATCGGCTACGCCATCAGCCTCGGCTGCGGCTTCCGCGGCGGCCCGGTCTTCCCCGCCATCTTCGCCGGGGTGGGTCTCGCGGCGATCGCCGAGAACGTCCTCGGCGTCTCACCGACGCTGGCCGTCGCGGTCGGGGCGGCCGCCGGCATGGCGGCGATGACCAAGCTGCTGTTCGCACCCCTGCTGTTCTCCGCGTTGCTGGTCGGCTCCGATGCGCTGGACACCGTCCCGGCCGCCGTCCTCGCCTCGGCCGCCGCGTGGATCGCGACCGCGGCACTCGAACGGCGCTCGGGTGCCGCGGACAGCGATCGCACGGCCGCGCAGAGCCCCTGACGCTTCGAG
>JBKPQU010000362.1:0-8740 GCA_046734255.1 Actinomycetota bacterium | reverse complement strand
CCAACGCCCGGCGGCCACCGGGGGTCGGGCGCGTCCACCCAGCGGCACCCGGGCGCGACGGCCGCCGTCCTGGCCCGGACAACGATGACGCGCGTGTCCGCGGCGGACCGGTTCGGGCCGAAGGGCCAGGCACCGTCCGGGACCAGGTCCCGCGCGGCCGCAAGCAGGTCCGGCCAGTCCATCGGATTGTCGTCGGCACCGGCCTCCCGCGCGCCGGCGCCATCGCCGTCGCCGGCCAGCACCTGCGGGGCGTCCGGGTGGACGACTAGGAGGACGTGCCGCACGCCGGGCTCGGCGCTCATTCGCGCGGGAACTCGGTCCGGACGCCGAGCAGGCGCACGGGCCTTCGCTCGGGGAACGCCTCGAGCGCCGCCAGCGCGGCACTCCGGATCGCGGTGGCATCACGCGTGGGAGCCTGCAACGCGACGCCCCGGGTCAGCGTGGTGAAAGGTGCGTACCGCACCTTGACCACCACCCGCGCGGTGTCCCGCTGCTCGGCCGCCGCCTCGCCCGCCACCTGGTCGGCCAGGCGGGCGACCTGCGCGCGAACCTCCTCCCACGAGGTCAGGTTCTGCTGGAACGTGGTCTCCCGGCCCCGGGACCGCGCCACCCACGGCGTCCCGCTGATCGGCGAGTAGTCGCCGCCCCTCGCCAACCGGATCAGCCACGGCCCGGTCGTCGGGCCGAAGCCGGCGGCCACGGCGTCCGGGTCGGCGGCCGCGAGCTCCGAGACCGTGGTGATGCCGGCGGCGGCGAGCCGCTTCGCCGTCTTGGCCCCGATCCCCCACAACGCCTCGGTCGGCCGGTGGCCCATGACCTCGTCCCACGTGTCGTGGGTCAGCCGGAAGACCCCGGCGGGCTTGCCGAATCCCGTCGCGAGCTTCGCCTGCAGCTTGTTCTCCCCGATCCCGACCGTGCACTCCAGCCCGGTGGCGTCGCGCACCCGCCGCTGGATCGCCCGCGCCAGGTCCTCCGGGTCGTCGGTCACCGCACCGATGAACGCCTCGTCCCAGCCGAGCGGCTCCACCGCATCGCCGAACGTCCGCAGCGCGGCCATCACCTGCGACGAGGCCGCCTCGTACGCCTCCCGGTCGACGGGCAGGAACACGGCGTCCGGCAGCCGCCTCGCGGCCGTGCGCAGCGGCACCCCCGAGCCGACGCCGTGCACGCGGGCCTCGTAGGAGGCGGTGCTGACCACCCCCCGCTTGGTCGGGTCGCCGTCACCGCCGACGACCACCGGTCGGCCGCGCAGCTCGGGACGCCGTAGCACCTCGACCGCCGCGATGAACTGGTCGAGGTCGACGTGCAGGACCCAGCGGGCCATCCGGACAGTGTGGCGGCCCGGGCGGACGGACCCGGCCCTGGCCCGACCGGGCGACATGAACGAAGCTGGACCAATGCCCCCATCTCCCGACGACGTCGAGGTCCGCGCGAATCCCGAGGAGCTCCGCTACGAGGCCTGGGTGGAGGGCCGCCTGGCGGGTTCGACGTTCTACACCGAGCACGGCGACCGGCTGGCCTTCACCCACACCGAGGTGGACCCGCAGTTCGAGGGGCGCGGGGTCGGCAGCGCACTCGCTCGGGGTGCGTTGACCGACGCCCGGAACACCGGACGCAAGGTGGTGCCGCTGTGCCCGTTCATCGCCTCCTACATCGGCCGGCACCCGGAGTTCACCGACGTCGTCCCGTCCGAGTCCCGGCACCGGATCCGGACCTCATGAGGCGCCGCTCGCGGCGTGCGGCTCCGCGGCCCGCAGGAGCGGTGGCTGGAGCACGGCTGATCGGCGCGATCACCGATCAGAGCCAGCGCCGTCCGTAACGGCAGCGAGACGGGCCCTGCGCCCCGCCGTCGTGGCCCGGATGGTGGCGGGCGGTCGTGTGGCCCTGCGAGTGACCATGAGGGCCACGGGTGTGACCACGGGGGTGGCCGCCGTGCGGCAGCGGCGTCCGCACCGAGACCACCACCCGGTCGACCACGAGGGGCGCGCCAGACCGGGTGGCCGCGGTCGGGGGTCGGGGCCAGGTGCCGCCGATCGACTGGTTGAGGATGATGAAGAAGCTCCGGTCGACCAGCAGCTTCCAGCTGGCGGCGTCCATCCCCGGCTGATCGGACGTCACCGAGTGGTACACCCGGCCGTCGACCAGCCAGTCGATCCGTTGCGGCGAGCACTCGCGGTGCACCTCGACCGCGAGCGTGTGGAAGCCGTTCAGGCATCCGTTCGGCGGGCACTGCGTCGAGCCGGCCAGCCCCACGTTGTCCGGGACCTCGTGGCACGGGTCCCCGACCGGCGGCCGGCAGTGCGCCGCCCCGATGATCTCCGGGTGGGCCGGCGGGCCGTTGATGTGCTCGAAGATGTCGATGTCGCCCGCGCCGGACCGGTCGATGAAGCCGTTGCGGAAGCCCGCGCCGAGCATCCAGAACGCCGACCAGTACCCCTGCGCCGCGTCACCGGTCACCTGGGGAAGCATGAACCGGCCCTCCACCCGCAGCGCACCGCCGCGGACGGCCGCGAAGTCGGACCGCGCGGTCTCCAGCCGTGCCGACGTCCAGTGGGCCGGGTCGGCGGGGTCGCGCAGCGGAGTGATCAGCAGGTGGCCGTGGCCGTCCAGGGAGGAGTTGGCCGGGGAGTCCGTCATGTCGGTGACCTCGCCGGTGCCCCAGTTGGGCGCGAGGCACCCGGGGTAGCAGTGCCCGATGTCGTGGATCCAGGACCGGCTGTCGACGGGTGAGCCGGCCGGCCCGTCGAAGTCGTCGCGCCACACCACGCGCCATCCCGAAACGTCCCGGCTGCAGCAGTCGCGCGCGGTGTGCGGGGAGGTCGCCAGGGCCGGCTGCCCGATCGCCACCAGGACGGCGCCCGCCGCCGCCACGGCGAGCGTCCGGGCGAAGGCGCGAGCACTGTGCCTCACCATGTGCCTCGACGTGTGTCTCGACGTGTGCCTCGACATGCTGGTTGACCGTAGGAGGGACCCCCGCGACCGCACGTGCGACATGCGGGGGATCGGCTGATCGGCGGAGGCAGGTGGGCCGCAAAGGCCGATCTCGTGTGGTCGTCGAGTGCCGTTGTTGAGTTCTCGCGCGACGAATCACCAGAACGGCTCAACGTGCCGTCCCCGGATGCCGAAGTTGTCGGGGTCGTGAGGGTGCAGAACCCGGCTCTCCGGCGCGAGTCCGGCAACGAAGCAGAACGAAGCAGAACGAAGCAGACAGGAGTGGCGGGGCCAATGCCAACGATCCTGGTCGTGGACGACGATCCAGACATTTGCTCGGTTCTGGAGTTCCGGCTGACCAGTTCCGGCTACGACGTTCTGGTGGAGAACGACGGGGAGGCCGCCCTGGCCGCCCTGGAGCAGGAATCGGTCGACCTGCTCCTGATGGACTGGATGATGCCCCGGATGGGCGGCCTGGAAGCGTGCCTGACCCTCCGCGCGGACGAGCGGTTCGCCGCGCTGCCGGTCTTCATGCTGACCGCCAAGGCACAGGAGGCCGACGTCCAGCGCGGCCTGGCCGCTGGAGCGAACGACTACATCGTCAAGCCGTTCAGCCCGCGAGAGGTGGTCGCCCGGGTGGCGTCCGCCCTCGCGAGGACGGGGCAACTGACGCCATGATCGGCACGCCCACCGTCGTCATCCTGCTGCTCACCCAGTCGATCGCAGCGGTGATCACGGTCCTGACGGTCGCGGCGATCGCAGTCCGCGCCGTCCGGCAGCGGCTGGCGGCCCGCAGCAGGGCCGCCGGCGCGCGCGCGGTCCCCCTGATCCTCCAGGCGCTGGACGACGTGACGGGGGACGTGGGCGCGGTGCTCGACCGCAACGGCGCGGTGGGGCGGCGGCTCGACGCGGCGATCATCGCGCTGGTGCCGAAGCTGCGCGGCGCCGACCGCGAGCTGCTCGTGGACATCCTGCGGCGCAGGGGAACCATCGACGCCGCACGCAGGGGCACCCGCTCGGTCCGGCCGATCCGCCGGCTCCGGTCGGTGGAGCTTCTCGGTGCGCTGGGACTCCCGGAGAATCTGCCGGATCTCGCGCCGCGGCTGAAGGACCGCAACGCCGACGTCCGGCGTGCCGCCGTGCGCGCGATGGGCCGGACGGCGTCTGCCGATGCGGTTCCGGCCCTGCTCGACGTGCTGGACTCCGACACCCGGCTGGTCGCCGACCACTCCCTGACGCTCGCGCTGGTGCGGGTGGGACCGGCTGCCGTGCCCGCGCTGACCGAGGCCCTGACCGCCGGCGGCCCGCGCGCACGGTCGGCGGCGGCCTCGGTGCTCGGCTGGCTGGCCGACAGCCAGGCGGTGGCGGCCCTGATCGCCGCTGCGGACAGCGAGGACAGCCAGGTCGCGATGGCGGCGATCGAGGCGCTCGGCAGGATGGACTCCGCTGCGGCAGCGAAGCCGCTGCAGGACAGGCTTGGCCGGCACGAGCCGCCGCAGGTGCGCACGGCCGCCGCACACGCCCTGGGCCGTCTGGGCCACCGTGACTCGGTGGACCTCCTCGCCGAGCTCCTCTGGGAGGAGCACGACCTGGCCCGGACCGCCGCCATGTCGCTGAACCGGCTGGGCCCGGCCGGCCTGCAGGTGCTCGAGTCGCACGCCGAGGTCGTCCCGGAGGCGCGCGAGGCGCTCGCCTCGGCGTACCGGCGCACGGTCACCGCGGGCGCGAGGTGAGGGACAGATGAGGGAATTCGTCACGACCGTCGTGCTGGGCTTCAACTGGCTGGTGCTCGGTTACGCCGCCGCGTTCGCCCTGAGCCAGCTGGTGCTGGTCGGGGTCGCGGCCGGGCACATCGTGCGTACGCTGCGCCGGGACGTCGAGAGCCGGATGGACGACGTGTTCGCCCACCCGAACACGCCGCCCGTGGCCGTGCTGGTCCCGGCCTTCAACGAGGAGCGGACGATCGTGGAGTCGGTCCGCTCGGTGCTCGCGCTCAAGTACCCGGAGTTCGAGACCCTGGTGATCGAGGACGGCTCGACCGACGGGACGTTCGACGCGCTGCACGAGGCCTTCGACCTCGTCCAGGTGCATCGGGTGATCCCCGAACGGGTGCCGGTCACGGGACGCATCTTGTCGGTGCACGTTCCTCGCGACGGCAGCCCGCTGGTCGTCATCCGCAAGCAGAACGCCGGCCGGTGCGCGGACGCCCTCAACGCCGGCCTCAACGCCGCCCGCGCTCCCCTGGTCTGCATGGTGGACGCCGACTCGGTGATCGAGCCGCACGCGCTCCTGCACGTCGTCCGGCCCTTCGTCGAGGATCCCGACCGGGTGGTGGCGGCCGGCGGGGTCATCCGGCCGTCGAACGGGCTGCGGCTGGCTCGCGGATCGATCGCGTCGGTCTCCGCTCCCTCGCGCCTGCTCGCGAGGATCCAGGTCGTGGAGTACCTGCGCGCCTTCCTGCTCGGCCGGGTCGGGTGGACCTGGCTGAACGGCAACCTGATTATCTCGGGTGCCTTCGCGATCTTCCGCAGGGAGGACGTGATCGCCGTCGGCGGGCTCCGGGAGAACTCGCTCGGGCAGGACGCCGACCTGGTCGCCAGCCTGCACAGGACGTTGAGCCGGCAGCGGGCCGACTACCACATGGTGATCGTGCCGCAACCGGTGTGCTGGACCGAGGTCCCCGAACGCCGGCGCGACCTGGCCCGCCAGCGGCGGCGCTGGTCGCACGGCCTGGTCCAGGTGCTGTGGCGGAACCGCTTCGCCTTCGGGCGGCCCAGGTACGGCCGGTTCGGGATGCTCGTCCTGCCCTACCACCTGCTGTTCGAGGTGCTCGGCCCGGTCGTGGAGGTGCTCGGCGTGCCGATGGTGCTCGCGGCGTGGGCGCTCGGCCTGCTCAACGGGTCCTTCGCGATCCTCGCGTTCGTCATGTCCGTGGGCTTCGGGATCGTGCTGTCGCTGACCGCGGTCTTCCTGGAGGACCTCACCTTCCACCGGCACGAGCGGTGGAGGGACCTTGGCCAGTTGCTCGTCGCAGCGATCCTGGAGAGCGGCGGCCTGCGCTGGTTCCACGCCTGGTGGCGGGTGCGCGGCATGTTCGACTCGGTGAACCCGCGGCGGGCCGGATGGGGCAAGCTGCACCGCGCCGGATTCCAGACCAGCGGGTGAGTCCGCGCTGCCGGTCAACGTGCTGGTCAGCGTGCGGGTCGGCTACGGGTCGGCCGGTGGATCAGCCGGCCGACGCGGCCTTCCCGGCGTGGGCCTTGCGCGCGCGGTAGGCGGCCACATTCGTGCGGTTGGAGCAGCTCGTGCCGCAGAAGCGGCGCGAGCGGTTCTTCGACAGGTCGACCAGCACGTCCCGGCAGTCGTCGGCCGCGCAGACCCGCAGCCGGTCCATCTCCTTGCCCCTGATGACGTCGACGAACGCCATCGCGGCCTCGACCGCCATCCGCTCGGCCAGTGGCGCGTCGGGTGAGGTCGCGTGCAGGTGGTACTGCCAGCCGTCGTGCTCGACCAGCTGGGGCAGGGCGCGGAACTCGCGGAGCAGGCCGTTGACGATCCGCACGGCCTCGTCCTCGTCCACCTCCCAGATCCGCTCGAGCCTCGGCCGCAGCGCCTGGACCGACTCGAGCTCGGCCAGGTCGTGGGTTCGGCTTCCGCTCCACTGCCAGGTGCGCACGAACTTGTCGAGATCGGCGAGCGTGACGAGCTCGTCCACCCGGCCGCGGCCGGTGTTCACGAGGTCGGCAGCGGCGGTCAGCGCGACCTCGGTGTCATGGGCAAAAAGCACTTGACTCCTTTCTCACGTCTCAATAGCGTTGGCAGGTGACATGAGCGTAGCTCATTTTACTACTTACATCGGCTGCGTGGATAGAGGTCCATCGTGAGGCAACGGGAGGACGAGATGCAGGGCAGGAACGGAGCGACGGGTCTGACGTTCGCGCTGCTCTCCGCGGCCACGTTCGCAACCTCGGGACCGCTCGCGTCCGCACTGATCGAGACGGGGTGGACGCCGGCCGCCGCCGTTGCCGTGCGGATCGCCGTTGCCGCCCTCGTGCTGACGATTCCCGCCCTGGTGCAGCTTCGGGGGGCGCGGGGGGCGCTGCGGCGCGGCGCCGTTCCGGTCCTCGCCTACGGCGTGGTGGCGGTCGCGGGATGCCAGCTGGCCTTCTTCAACGCCGTGCAGCACCTGTCGGTCGGGGTCGCGCTGCTGCTGGAGTACCTCGCCAGCATCCTCGTCGTCGGCTGGCTGTGGGCGCGGCACGGGCAGCGGCCGCGCCGGCTCACCGTCATCGGAGCCGGCTCCGCCATCGTCGGGCTGCTGCTCGTCCTCGACCTGACCGGCTCCACCCACATCGATCTGGTCGGCGTGCTGTGGGGGCTCGCGGCAGCGTTCGGCCTGGTGACGTACTACCTGATCTCGGCCTCCACCGACAACGGCCTCCCGGCACTGCCGATGGCATGGGCGAGCATGGTGATCGGCGCCGGCGTGCTAATCGGATTGGGCGCGACCGGCCTGCTGACGATGGACGCCGGGACCGCCGACGTCCGCCTGCTGGACCACTCGACCAGCTGGCTCGTGCCCGTGCTCGGCCTGGCACTGGTCTCCGCGGCGTTCGCCTACATCGCCGGCATCCAGGCCGCGCGACTGCTCGGCGCCAAGCTCGCGTCGTTCGTGGGCCTGACCGAGGTGATGTTCGCCGTGCTGTTCGCCTGGGTGATGCTCGGGCAGCTGCCGGGTCCGGTGCAGCTCGCCGGCGGCGTGTTCATCGTCGCCGGGGTGGCGATGGTCCGGGTGGACGAGCTCCGGACGCCGGCGCACCGTCCCGAGCCGCTCCCGCGTACTGTCGCCGCTGCGGCCGGCTGACGATCGCCCTGTACGGTGGGCGCAGCCGAGGCTGGGAGCGCAGGATGCGGCCCTTGGATCGCTACGCCCATCGAGGTCTCTGGGCGCTCGCCGTGTGGGCGGTCCTGCTCTTCTACGCGACCTTCACCCACCAACCGGACTACCGGACGCGGTTCGAGGACTGGTCCCGCTACGTCACCACCGCGAGCTTCCTGGTCAGTCATCTCGTCGGCAGCATCCTCGGTGCGGCGATCGGCATCCTCGGCTTCGTCTGCCTCTCGATCGTCCTGATCGAGCGAGCTGCGCCGCGCCTCGGGCTGTGGGCCCTGATCACGGCGGTGATCGGCGCGGTGTTCACCAACTCGATCTTCGGGGTGGCCGCGTTCGCGCAGCCGGCGATCGGCCGTGCGTTCCTCGCCGGGCACACCGACGTCCGCGCGCTCTACGACGACGTCAACGGGGGGCCGCTGCTCGGCATGGCCCTGATCGGCGTGCTGTCGTTGAGCACCGCCCTGATCCTCTACGGGATCGCCGTGATCCGCACGAGGCTGGCCCCGAAGTGGGCCGGCTGGGCGCTCGCCGTCGGCGGGCCGCTGTTCGCCATCGTGGGCGTGGTGCTCGCCGATATCGTGCAGAGCATCGGCGCGGTCCTGCTCACGATCGGTGCGGCCGGCATCGCCTGGGCCGGACGCCAGGTCCCCGCCGCCGCGGCGTGACGTCGGCCCGTTCACCAACCTCGCCGGTCCAATGGGGGTAGGGAAGGCTCCCAAGGGCAGCAGGAACCCCCATTCGACCGGCGAGGTCCGGTTGGGCCAGGCCTCCTCAGGCCGCGGACTCCGACTCCTGCGACGACTGCTCGGGCGTCTCCTCTTCGGAGGCCGCTGTGGGCGCGGACTGCGCGGGCCCCGTGCCGTTCCCCTCCGACAGACGGGGCTCCGCGCCGTCCAGCAACGCCCTCATGAACGC
>JBKPQU010000361.1:0-16398 GCA_046734255.1 Actinomycetota bacterium | reverse complement strand
CGCCCGAACAGTCGCCCATCCCGCTCGGTCGGCTCGAACGGGTCAGACTCCCAGGCGGCGGGATCGCCCACCGGCTGCACGTCGTGATGCGCGTACAGCAGTACCGTGGCGGCGTCGGGCGGCCCTGGCCGCCGACCGAGCACGGCCGGTTGGCCGCCCTCGGAATGGAGCACCTCGACCTCGGGCAGACCGGCGCCGCGCAGCAAGGCGGCGACCTCGTCGGCGCTCTTCCGGAGCTGAGGTCCCGCGGTCGGATCCGCCGACACCGACGGGATCCTGACGAGCCGCTCCAGGTCCGAGCGCACCGACGGCAGGACCCGCGCAACGGCCGCCTTCAAACTCTCGCTCGCGGGATCGTTCGTGCTCATGGGCCGCACGGTACCGGGCTGCCCCGGCGGTCTCAGGCCGCGTACAGCTGCAGGCCTGCGGCGAAGCGATCCGACATCTCGATGGTCTTCGAAAGCTCGGGATGGCGAACGATCACCATGCCGTCGGAGACGATCGTGGCCCGCCAGTCGCGCCTCGGCGCGCCGACCGGCAGCAGGTCGAGCGCCGCCACGTGCTCGCCGTACTCGGCCAGCAACCGGTCGAGCCCCTCGTAGTGCGTGATCCGGCCCGCTCCGTTCGCGCGCTTGAAGATGCTCGCGGCGTTGTAGCGTCGCTCGATCTGCTGCGAGATCCGCCCATGGGTGACGGCTTCCCCCCAGGCGACGAACAGGTCGGCGTCGGTGGCGTAGTTCATCACGTCGACCGTGCGCGCGCCCGGCGGCCGGGCGGCGATCTCGCCGAACACCACTTCGCCGTCACCCTTGCGGTACCACTCCATGTGAGTGAACCCGTCGCGGAATCCCAGCACCTTCACGACCGAGGCGCCGAGCGCTCGACCGCCCTGCAGATCGGGGACCGCCAGATCGCGCAGTGCCAGGGTGACCGGGCTGATCCACTCGTGCAGCTTGGTGAGCAGCGGCCGCGGGCGGTACCAGCAGATGTTCTCGAACAGCACCTCTCCGTCCACGCAGATGGTGTCGTAGGTGAACTCCTCGGCGTCGACGAACTCCTCCACGCTGACCTCCGGCACATGTCGGAGCATCGGCAGGATGTCGTCAAGCTCCGGTGCCGAGTCGACCCGGTAGGTGTCGGCCGAGCCGGCACCCGCGATCGGCTTGACGATGAGCGGGAATCCCAGGCGCTCGGCGGCGGCCCACACGCCCGAGACCGTGGTGCTGCTCTCGTGCCGTGGCGTCCGGATGCCCGCGGCGTCGAGAAGCTGCTTCATCCGCTCCTTGTCCCGGAATGGCACGGTCTGCGCCACCGTCAGCCCAGGCAGACCGAGTTCCTCGCGCAGCCGCGCGGCAAGGAGCATGTACGGCTCCCAAAGGCACTCCACCTGATCGATGCGCACCTGCCCGGCCAGTTCACGGACCATCGCAACGACGGCCCCCTCGTCGGCGAGGGAGCCGACCGGCAGGTAGTGCACCAGGGCATCCCGTGCGGTCGGCGGCAGTGCCGCCGTGGACTGGTCGCCGACGCCGAGGACCGACGCCCCGGCGACCGCCAGGCCACGAGTGAACTGGGCCATCTCGGCCGGGTAGCCGGGGGAGATCATGAGGACGTTCACGGTGAGTCACCCCAGCTCGATGCGCACGCCGGTGACCAGCCGTCGCAGCGCATCGGTGACGACGGCGGTGTCGGGGTGCCGGACGATGACGTACCCGTCCCCCTCGTAGCTGCCCGATGACACCTGGCCCGGCTGCGGGAGGCGCGACTCGACGGCGAGGGGCCCCACCTCCTCGAGCGTGTCCAGGCCGTGCACCGCCCGCACCACCCCGGTTCCCTGCCCGCGCAGGTAGGCAGTACCGACCGACCACGTGCGCTCCGGCGGATCGAAGGTGCCCTGCAGCAGGAGTCGCGCCCACGCGCTGTACAGGTCGAAGTCGTGGGCGTAGCACAGCATCGAGGTGATCTGGGCGCCGGGTGGCCGGACGCCGACCTCCGAGACGGCGACCGTGCCGTCGGGGCGACGGAACCACTCCATGTGGGTCAGCCCCGTGTCCAGGCCGAGAGCGCGCAGCGCCGCCGGTGCGGTCGCCCGGATGCCGGCGTACTCGGGCCCGTCGATGTCGCGAGGCATCAGGACGATCCACTGGATCCACGGGTTGCGCAGCACCTCCAGCGGCGTGGGCAGGTAGCTGGAGATCGAGTGCCAGACGAGGTTGCCGTCCACCGTCACGCTGTCGAAGGAACCCTCCTCCCCGGTGAGGAACTCCTCGAGCAGCGCGAGCCGGTCCGGCGTGGGTGGGGCCGCTTCCAGCCAAACGTGCAGGTCATCAGCATCATCGAGCCGGAAGGTGCTCTTGGCGCCGGCCCCCGCCGGCGGCTTGACAACCAGCGGGAAGCCGACCTCCTCCGCGAACCCGACCGCTGTCGCGGCGGAATCGACCAGCCGATGCCGTGCGCACGGCACGCCCGCCGCCCGCAGCACCGTCTTCATCTGCGCCTTCTCCCGGAAGTTCCGCGCGGTCTCGACATCCATTCCCTCGATGCCCAGGTGCTCTCGGACCTGGGCGAGCGGCACCTGTAGCTGCTCGAGAATGGCGAGCAGCCGTCGAACGGGGCCGAGGTACCCGCCGAGACCCTGCACCGCACCGGCGAGCTGCCCCGGGTCGAGAGCATCGTCGACCCGCCAGTGCCCTGCCAGGGCCGCGCGGAGCTCAGCGGGAACGCGGTCCTCGGGTTCGCTGGTGATCAGTGCCAGCTGGACGTCGGGAAGCCGCGCGGCCTTTTCCACGAATCGCATCGTCGCCTCCCGCAGGAAGGGCGCGACGAAGGCAGCAACCACCATGTCTCGGGGAGCCTACTACCAGGCCCGAGGTCGACATCGGCGCTCAGAGGCAGCGCAGATCCCGCTGGACTAGCATCCGGAGCATGAACGTCGTCTTCGTCGAGCCGTTCTTCCCCTCCAACCAGCGCCACTTCGCCCGCGCGCTCGCCGAGGTCGGCGCGACGGTGATCGGCATCGGGGAGTCTCCCCTGGAATCGCTCGACGAGCAGCTGAAGGGCTGGCTGTACCACTACGAGCGGGTGTCGTCGGTCACCGATGTCGAGGCGATGACACGGGCGGTCCGCTGGGTCCAGGACAAGCTCTGGGTCGACCGGCTCGAGGCGACGATCGAGGCGCACACCCTGGCCGCCGCGCAGGTCCGGGAGGCCTGCACCATCCCGGGGACGTCGGTCCGGACTGCGTGGCTGTGCCGGGACAAGCCGTCGATGAAGCAGGCGCTCCGAGAGGCGGGGGTACCGACCGCCGCCTCGACCGCGGCAGGGAGCGCCGCCGAGGCGTTCGCCTTCGCCGAGCACGTGGGCTTCCCCCTGATCGTCAAGCCGCGCAGCGGCGCCGGCGCATCGGGCACCACGCGGGTCGACAGTGCCGCCGAACTGGAGCAGGCCCTCGGCGTCTTCGGCGGTCAGGGGGTCGAGTCGATCGCCTTGGAGGAGTTCGTCGAGGGTCACGAGGGCTTCTACGACACGCTCACCGTCGACGGGCGGGTCGCGCTGGACTTCGTATCGCACTACTACCCGAACGTGCTGGAGGCCATGCGGACCCGGTGGATCTCGCCGCAGTTCGTCTCCACGAATCGAGTGGACACGGTGCCGGAGTATGCCGAGCTACGGGAGATGGGCCGTCGCGTCATCGCCGCCCTTGGAATCGGGACGTCGGCCACGCACATGGAGTGGTTCTTCGGGCCGAAGGGGCTGAAGTTCTCCGAGATCGGCTGCCGTCCGCCAGGCGTGGGCGCCTGGGACCTCTACTCCGCAGGGAACGAGATCGATCTCTACCGCGAGTGGGCGATGGCGATCGTGCACGGTCACACCGGCTCGGCACCGACGCGGCGCTACGCCAGCGGCATCGTCGCAATTCGCCCCGACAACGACGGCCACATCGTCGACTACACGGGAGTGGACGAGCTGCAGCAGCAGTACGGCGAATGGGTCATCGACGCGCACCTGCCCTCGCCGGGCACGGCCACCCAGGCCGTGGAGGCCGGGTACATGGCCAACGCGTATGTCCGGATGCGTCATCCGGACTACGACGCGCTGCGGGGGATGCTCGACGCGGTAGGCCGGACGCTTCACGTCCACGCCGCGTGAGAGTGACGCTGCTGGGACCCCAGCGCAGGCCGACACTCGACGCGGTGGTGCGATCGCTGCGCATCGAAGGGCCGATCGCCACGATCACCGCCGGCTGGCAGGAACGCGAGCCTGACGACGACCAGCTCAAGGAGCAGCTCGACGGGCGCGCGGTCAACCTTGGGCTGTATGGGCGGTGGCTCGACGTCCAGGATCGCGACCCGGGGTTCGCCGCGGCCGACCGCCGGCTGCGGGGGGTGCTGGAGGAGATGCAGGACCTCTACCTGCTGCGCCTGGACCACGCGCTGCAGGCGGTTTACGCCGTTCAGCGCCGAAGGGGCAACGGCCTGCTCCGAGACGACGCTGTGACCGAGGCCATCGCCGACGTCCGCGAGCTCGACGCGCGGCACATGCAGCGCATCAGCGACGTCCACAACGAGTTCTACCAGGCGTGGCCGCCGCATGATCGGCCCGTGATCGCCGAGCACCGCGCCGCCGTCGGGCGTCTGCTCGGTGATGCCGCCACGCTCGTCATCGCCGGTGGGCATGTCGGCGTGCTGGCGTCCACATTGCACATGTTCAATGTCGCGGCGTCGCTGCGCTCGCCGGTGATCGCCTGGTCCGCCGGCGCGATGGCGCTGACCGACCGGATCGTTCTCTTTCACGACCGATCGCCGCAGGGGTCTGGTCACCCCGAGCTCTACGGCCGCGGTCTGAGCGTGCTCAGCGGTGTCGTCCCGCTGCCGCACGCCCGCGAAAGGCTGCTGCTCGAGGACCTGTCACGGATGGCCGTCTTCGCCCGCAGGTTCGCACCTGCCCGCTGCATCCTCCTCGAGGCCGGCACCCGAGTGGACACCGACAGTGACGGCGGCGCCTATCCGCCGGGCACTCGGGTCCTGGCCGAGGATGGTCGCGTCACCGCACTGGGGGCAGCGTGACCACCGTGAGCGGGCCGGCGGTCAGCCGCAAGCTCGCGATCAACCGGCTCCGCGAGCGCAGGCCCATTGAACCGGCCGTCGTCGACCGGTTCCTGGCACGGCACGAGGTACCGATCGTCGAGGGAGCCCGCTGCACCTTCCTCTATCGAGGCGAGGCCGATGAGGTGCGCCTCATCCACCGGACAGTTGGGCTGCCCGAACGCGTCCCGCTGCGCCGGCTGCGCGGCACCGACCTGTGGTACGTCGTCGTGGAGTTGCCGGAAGGCTCCCGATTCGAGTACCAGCTGGAGGTCGCGCGTGGCGAGCAGCGCGAACGCATCAACGACCCCCTCAACCGCCGGCTCGCGCACAGTCCGATGGGCAGCACGTCGGTCTGCTACGCCCGCGGATACCGCGTACCCGAGTGGACCCAGCCGGACCCGGAGTCACGCCCCGGATCGCTGGTCGACCTCGTCCTGGCGAGCCGCGCGCTTCGGCGTGACTGCCAGGTGACGCTCTACCTGCCGGCCCGATTCCGGCGCACCGCCAGCTATCCGCTACTCGTCGTGCATGACGGCGGGGACTACCTGAAGTACGCGGCCGCCAAGACCGTGCTGGACAACCTCATCCACCGGCTCGACGTCGCCGAGACCGTCGTCGCGTTCGTGTCCCCCGGCGACCGGCTGGTCGAGTACGCCAACTCGGCGGCACACGCCCGTTACCTGACCGCCGAGCTGGTGCCGCACCTGGAGGCGGACTTCCCGCTGGCCGCGACACCGTCCGCACGGTGCCTGATGGGGGCGAGCTTCGGCGCTGTTGCTGCGCTGTCGACCGCCTACCGCTACCCGGGCTTCTACGGTTCGCTGCTGTTGCAGTCCGGGTCCTTCGTCTTCACCGACATCGGAAGAGACCACGGTGGGGGCCCGGCGTTCGATCCGGTGGTGAGGTTCGTCAACCGGTTCCGTGCAGCGCCACGCCGGGTCGCCGACCGGGTGTTCGTCAGCTGCGGGGTCTACGAGCCACTGATCATTCGCAACAGGTCGATGGTTCCCGTCTTCGAGGCCGCCGGGATGGCCGTCCGTTATGTGGAGGCCCGCGACGGGCACAGCTGGGAGAATTGGCGCGACCGGCTACGGGAGGGGTTGTCATGGATCTTCCCCGGACCACAGAAGTTCTTCTACGAGTGACGCCATGAAGACAGTCGAGCGGTGGTTCTCCGATCGGGTACACAGCGAGATCACGCTCGTGCGGTGGGGGGCGTTCGGTAGGCCCGTCCTCGTCTTCCCCTCCGCGGGGGGCGATGCCGAGGAGATCGAGCGCCACGGCTTGGTCGACGCGTGCGGGCAGTTGCTCGCCGAGGGACGGGTCAAGCTCTACTCCGTCGACAGCGTCGCCGGGCAGGCCATGGTCACGAAGGCCGGTTCACCGGAGCACCGACTCTGGCTGCTCAACCAGTTCCATGACTGCGTCCGGCGCGAGGTCGTGCCGGCGATCCACGCGGATCTCCGCGATCATGCCATCGAGGTGATAGCCACCGGCGCATCGATCGGGGCGTTCAATGCGGTGGCCGTCCTGTGCCGTTATCCCGATGTCTTCTCCGCGGCCATCGGCATGAGCGGGACCTACCGGATCGAGCGCTTCTACGACTCAGACTGGAGCCAGGACCTGTACTTCTCTGCACCGCTGCAGTTCCTGCCGAACCTCGAAGGGTCGCAGCTGGACCTGCTCCGCAAGAGGTATGTCCTGCTCGCGTCGGGCGAGGGTGCGTGGGAAGACATCGGCGAGTCATGGCACATGGCGTCGATCCTGGGCGCGAAGGGAA
Source organism: Actinomycetota bacterium (assembly GCA_046734255.1). Classification (GTDB taxonomy): domain Bacteria; phylum Actinomycetota; class Actinomycetes; order Actinomycetales; family Kineosporiaceae; genus JBKPQU01. The sequence continues at coordinate 9,531 of JBKPQU010000361.1, read as the reverse complement.
TTCCGAACCGCATGGACAACTGGGGCCCAGAGTGGGAGCACGAGTGGCCCACGTGGCGCCGGATGCTGCCGCAGTACCTCGACGAGTTGCTGTAACTCGCTCCGGTCGAGGAGCACGAGCTAGCCGGCCGGCTCCCGCCAGGTCCATGCGTGATAGACCACGGCGGCGAGAAGCACGGTCTCAACTGCGCTACCCAGGACAAAGTAGCCCCACTCGCCGACCGCGCCGCCCACGATGGTGATGGCGTATACGGCGGCCAGCGCGACGTTGAGCACGCGGTTGATGCCTCGCGGCAGGACCAGGGTGAGGTAGATCATGAGGCTCGGGAGGACCACGTAGAGCGTCGTGAGGAACAGGAAGGTCTGGCTGACGTCGAAGGCGAACAGCCTTCCTGCCTCGAGGTCCGCTCGCACGTCCGGTCGGTAGAGCGAGAACAGATCGACATAGACGAAGATGAACAGCATCGCGATCCAGAGGGCCGCGATCTTGAGGCGTGTGTCAACGGCACCCCGGACACGGGACTGCTGAGTGAGGCCGGTCATTGCTCCAGTCCGCCTTCCATTCAGGGGAGATCTAGGAGCGGGCGATAGTTGGCGTGGAAGATGTGCCGTCCCCGCCTGCTCAGCACCAGATTGCGGACAAGGGGTGGCAGGTTGCGGGCTCGATCCCGGCGGTGCGTCTGCGCTTGAACCCACTGCGTGCGTGGGCGGCGCCGTGCCTGGAAGCTCGCCAGCGCCTGCGCGATGTCGTGATCCGAGGCAAGGCACTCCGCGAGTACCAGGCCATCCTCGAGGGCCATCGCGGCCCCTTCGGCCATGTTGGGCGAGGTCGCGTGCGCCGCGTCACCGATGAGCAGCACCGACCTGCGTGACCACTCGTCGAGGGCGACCTCCTCGATCGGGCCGACGTGCACGGCGCCGTCCGGGCCGAGTGCGTCGAGGATGGCCGGCACCGGAGCGGCGAATCCGCTCAGGAGCTCGGTGAGCCGCCCGGTCACGTCCTCGCCGTCCAGCCGAGGCCTGCCCTCGGTCGGCGCGTCGCAGTAGCAGTAGACCTGCCCCCGGCCGATCGGCACGGCCAGGAAGGTGGCGCGGCGTCCCAGCAGCACCGTCCACGTGGTCACCTCCGGGGGACAGGCGGTGACGAAGCGCCAGGCGGTGTCCCCCACCGGGCGAACCGCGCCGGCGTCGAAGGCGAGCTGGCGGACCGTGGAGTGGATGCCGTCGGCGCCGATGACCAAGTCGTAGCGGTCGGAGGTGCCGTCGGCGAACGTGACGGTCACGGCGTCGTCCTGCTGGTTGAGCTGTTGAACCGGCAGGCCCAACCGGACCGCCACACCGTCGCCATGGGACGCCAGGATGTCGTGCAGGTCCGCGCGGTGCAGCGCGAGACAGGGACCGACGTCTCCCCACAGGGCGGCTACGTCGATGTCGGCGAGCAGTCGGCCCCGGTGGTCGCGGATGTGTTGGCGCGGGATCACCCTTGCCCGGTCGGCAACCGCGGACTGCAAGCCCAGAGCTCGCAGCGCCCGGGCCGCGTTGCCTGGCAGGTAGATGCCCGCCCCGGTCTGCTTCCGGGCACCTTCCCGCTCGACCACGTCAGCGACGAGACCGCGCCGCCGCAGGGCTCGGGCGGCACCCAGACCCCCGATCCCGGCGCCCACGATGAGAATGCGCCAACCCGCTCCACCGCCTTCATCGGCGCCATGAGTCACCGGATGCCCCTTCGTTCGTGCCGCCGCCCCACCTGCAAGACCCACCAACCGTCGGCCCAGAGGTCCCGCGCCGACAACCCCAAGGCAGTGACCGCTCCAGGCATGGCACCCTAGGTTGTATTCAATGGACCCCCTAGGTAGGGTAAGACCATGCCGGTGCCGCGGATGACGATTCCCACCCAGCGTGTCCTGGAGGCGCTGCTGGCCGACCCGTCCGCGGAGCTGTACGGGATCGAGATCGGGGATGCGGCTGGGCTGCCGAGCGGCACGGTGCATCCCATCCTGGCGCGCCTGGAGGGTCTGGGCTGGCTGACCTCGCGGTGGGAGGACATCGATCCGTCCGCGGCCGGTCGTCCGGCACGCCGCTACTACCGGCTCACCCCGGACGGCGTGCAGGCCGCCCGGTCGGCGCTGGCTCGGGCCTACCGGGGTGCCCGAACCCCTCGACCACTCAGCGGACCGGCATGACCCCGCGCGCCGCCCCGGCTACCCCCGACCCGCGTCAAGAACACGTTCAACTACCTGCCGCCGAGCCCTTGAGTGGCACCGGCCCAGGTTGGACGCGCAACTGAAGCGGTGTTGCTAGCGTCCAGCGCATGACGATTCAACTCGCGACCACGTGATCGCTGTCTTCGGTGCGGCGGGCAAGACGGGACGTGCCGTGGCCGAGGCGCTTCACGTCCGCGGGCTCCCGCCGGTCGCCGTCCGCCGCCTCGTGCGGCCCGCGTTCGACCTCGAGGACGACGCCTCAGTCACGGCATCCACGGCGGGGGCCGACGTCCTGTACGTTCTGGCCCCCAACATGCACCCGGACGAACCCGGCATCGTGGCACGGGCCGTACGTGCGGCACACGCCAACGGAATCACGCGCGTCATCTACCACTCGGTACTCCGCCCAGGGATACGCGCCATGCCGCACCACTGGGGCAAGCTCCAGGCGGAGGAACTGCTGTGGGAGAGCGGGCTCGACGTCACCATTCTCCAGCCGTCGGCCTACACCCAGAACCTGCTGGCCTGCCTCCACCGCAGCGAAATCGTGGTGCCGTACGCCGTCGATCGGCCCTTCTCCCTGGTCGACCTCGCCGATGTGGCCGAGGCTACGGCTCGGGTGCTCACCGAGCCCGGACACGTGGGCGCGACCTACGAACTCGCCGGACCGGTCACCACGATCGCGGCCCTGGCCGACACGCTCGGCCTGACAGCTCGGCGAGCGCGATCCGCGCAAGGAAGTCGCGCGCCCGACGCCCTGGAGGCGATGTTCGACTGGTACGACCAGCACGGTCTCGCCGGCAATCCGGCCGTGCTCGGCTGGCTGCTCGGTCGACCGGCGCGGGATCCGGTCGAAGTCCTCGCCGCAGCCCGGTAAAGGGATGGCGTCGGCGCCGCGGTCGGATTCAATGACCGGGTGGCTCCGTCGAGCCGGCGATATCGGCATGGGGGTGTAGCACTGCGTACACCGCCTCACACATCGGGGTCGGCACGCCTACCTCCTGGCCCCGACGCAGCACCGTGCCATGCAAGGCTTCGAGCTCCATCCGCCTGCCGGTGACCAGATCGTGGTACAGCGACGAGCTCAGGTGCGGCTCCAATCCCTCCGCGAACACGATCTGCTGCTCAACGGCGTCAACGGGCACCTGAACTCCCTCCGCCCGCGCCACCGCGTACACCTCCTCCACGATGCGGCCGAACAACGACCACGAGGCGGCGCATCCACGGATACCGCCCAGCGGCAGCCGGACCGTCGCCGTCGTACCTGCCAGGGCACACAGGAAGGCGAACTTGTCCCACATCGCGACGTCGATGCAGTCCGACACCTGAGCGTCGATGGCGGCGTCGGTGCAGACCTTCGCCAGCACCGATGTGCGAGCGCTCGAACCGCCGTCAAGTTCGCCGAACACGATGCGCGCAGGACCGCCGGTATGGTTGACCAGGCCGGGCGCCGTCACGGTCGAGGCGATCAGCGCCAGCCCGCCGACGACCTGTGGCCGGCCCACCACTCGCGCGATCCGCTCCGGGTTGTCGATGCCGTTCTGCAGCGTGACGACCGCGGTGTCCGACCTGGTCAACGCGGGGAGGTGTGTCGCCGCGGCTTCATCGGTGTCGTAGGACTTTACGCAGAAGAGCACCACGTCGCAGGGGCCGATCTCGCCGGCCTCGGCGGTCGCGTGCACCATGGCGTGCGCGTCCCCGGCCACACTCCGCAGCGTGAGTCCTTGTTCACGTATCGCCGCAAGCTGGCGCCCCCTGGCCACGACGTGAACGTCCACGCCGGACGCGCCCAGCCGGGCCGCGAGCCAGCCCCCCACCCCGCCGGCGCCGATCACCGCAATCCTCATCGTCGACCCAGCCTACGGCGTCAGGATCGTCCGCCGCGTACCGACAAGACGATCTTGCCACCAACGCCTCCGGCTTCGAGGCGGCGGTGCGCAGTCGCGGCGTCCGCCAGAGGCAAGACGTGCCTGACAGTAGGGCGCAGGCCGGTGTCGACCGCTGCTGACAACCGGTCCAGCATTTCCCGACTTGGACGCAGCAGCACACCATGGATGCTGATGTTGCGATCGATTGCCTCGTCAAAGTTCCCGTCGAGATCGACTATCGTCGCGGCCTGCCCGCCCTCGAGGACATGCGGCAACGACCGCAGAAGCTGGCCGCCCACCAGATCAACCACGGCGTCTACACCGTGCCCGAGCTCGGCTGCGGCATCGGCCGGCACTGATTCGCTGGCGCGGTCAAGCCACAACTCGACACCGAGATCGGTCAGGCGCTGCCGGTCGTCGGGCCAGCTCGCCGCGGCGACTCGGATGCCGCGAGCGACGGCCAGCTGCACAAGAAGGTGCCCGACCCCTCCCGTCGCGCCATGCACAAGCAACCAGCCTCCGGGCGACAGCGCCAGCCGATCCATCGTCTGCAGTGCCGTCGCTGCGGCCAGCGGAAGCGCCGCCGCCTCGATCGCGCTCAGTGCCGCGGGGCGAGGTGCGAGCAGCCGATACGGGACAGCGATCTGCTCCGCGTACGCACCCCACCGCGTCCCGCGCACCGGCAGCAGTCCCCACACGTGATCGCCGACTCGGAAATCCGTCAGGTCGTTATCGACCGACGCAATGACACCGGCAAACTCGTAGCCCACCACGTACGGCGAGGCGACCCCGGCCCAGGACGCATCGGCCCGGTTGCCCGCGTCGACAGGATTCACGCCCGCCGCCACGATCGAGACCACGGCGCATCCGCTGCAACGATCAGGTGCGGGAATGTCGTCGATGCGCAGCACGTCCGGCGACCCGGGAGCATCGATCACCACGGCACGCATCGGCCAATGCTCGCAGAAGCGCGTCTTGGCGCCCTCCCCCGTCCGCGTCGCAGCGGCAGCAAATCAGCGGCGAAGTGCGGCGGGTGAGCCCGGTGTGGGGAACCAGCGCCACACGATCGCTGACTGGCCCAGTGTCCACGCCGAGTTGCAGACCCAGTAGACCAGCAGCGCCACCGGGACCGCGCTTGCGGCCACGATCAGGCCGAAGGCGGAGATCGCCGGCATCAGCTGGTTGACCTTGGTGATCACCTCTGGGACGTCGGTGAGGACGGTGTTCGGTGCGACAAGGTACTTCTGGGTGACGTACGACAGCAGGGCTGCGGTGGCGGCCAGGCCGGCCACCACCGCCAGGTGTGCCCAGCCAGCGCCGAGGTACCCGCGTTGCGCCAGCGGGACACCCAGCACGGTGGCCGTGCTCAACGACGCCACCAGCCCGGCCTGCATGGCGCCCACCGGTACGCCCGCGGCGACATCCGCCAGCAGGTGGTAGAGGGCCAACCAGATCGGCAGTTGCACCAGCACGGGCAGGACGCCCCACCGCGACACGTTGTGCTCCGCCGCGATACGACGCCGCTCCCGGGCGAACGCGCGAAGGCTTTCGGGGTCCTTGCGGTTGCGGTAGCGCTGGGACAGCGCCTGCAACTGCGGGCGTGCGCGGGCGGCCGCGTGGGCCTGGCCCACGCCATGGATGGCCAGCGGCAGCAACCCGACACGGACAACGGTGACGACCGCGGCGATGCAGAGTACCCACGTGGCGCCCGTCGCCGGGTCGGCACCCAGCGCGGTGAGACCGGCGTGGGTCGCAGCGACCACTGCTGCAAGGGCGTCCGATAGGGGTTCGAGAACAGACATGACAACGCTCCTGGACCTGAAGGGAGGGGTGAAAGGGGCCGTGGCTCGCCCGCGGGCGAGCGTCAGGCCAGTCCAGGAGCGCGAGGACGAAGCGGGTGGTGCAGCGGGTCGGTGACCCGCCCGGGCAGCACGGGTGGCACGCCGTGAGCAGCCGGAATTAGTGCGGCACGGACGGGGGTAGGCAGGCTGAAACGGCGCATCCCGACTGCGAACAGCACGGTCACAGCCAGGGCCAGTACCGCCGTAGCCGTGCCCGACGGGTCCGCTGTGGAGGTCAACATCACCGGCAACACTGCGGCGAGCACGAAGCCCACCATGACGGTGAGCGCGACCTCAACGCGCCCCGTCAAGCCTTCCAGCGCGCGGTTCACGGTGCGATCTTACGTGAGTCACCGGCCACGGACCCGGAGGCACCCGGGCAGCGACGGCTACTCGGCCGCGGCGAGGGCGGCAGCTTGCAGATCCGTGTGTACGGCGGGCGCCTGGGCGGTATCGAACATCCGCTGGGTCAGCACGATCACGGCGAGGTCGCGCGCCGGGTGGACGAGGAACGACGTGCCGAGCCCACCGTCCCAGCCGATGGCGCCGGCCCATGGCCCCTCCAACACCACCGAGATCCCGAGCCCCCAGCCGCGCCCGCCGAGGAAGACTTCACCGGCCTCCCGCTGCTTCAAGGTCAGGTGGTCGCGGCCCATTTCGCGCACCTGGCCCGCGGTCAGCATCTGATCGCCGCCACGCAGCAGCATCCGCGCGAACGCCAGCAGGTCGTCCACCGTCGAGACCAGCCCTGCGGCGCCGTCGTGGAACGCCGGCGGCCTGCTCCACTGCCCGTCCGGCGGGTCCCAGACCACGAGCCCGTCAGCGGTCGGCTGGTACGCCGTCGCCAACCGCTCGACATCCTTGGTGTGGAAGCCGGTGTCACGCATGCCGAGCGGCTCGAAGACCCGGGTGCGCAGGACCTCGTCGTACGACGTCCCGACGGCGCGGGCACAAAGCACGCTCAGCACGTGCGAGCCGGTGTTGTAGAGCCACCGCTCACCGGGCTGCGCCAGCAGGGGCAGCTCGCCGAACCTGGCGATCCAGGTCTCAGGGTCGACGAAGTCGTCGGGCTGCGGCGGGCCGATCGTGGCGAGCCCGGCCTCAGTCGCCGCTGCGACGACCGGCCACGGCTCGGGTGCCATGAACATCTCCAGGACCATCCCGAACCCGAAGGTGAACGTCAGCAACCCTCGGACCGTCACGGGACCCTCGGCGGGAAGCGTGTCGTCGAGCGGGCCGTCCATCCTTTGCAGGACGCGGCGGCTCGCGAGCTCCGGCAGCAGCCGGTCGACCGGTTCATCCAGTTCCAGCAGGCCCTCGCGGACCAGAGCCAGCGTCGCGGCAGCCGTGATCGGCTTGGTCGTCGACGCGATCCGGAACAGCGACGCCCGCTCGACCGGCCTCCCGCCGACCGCGAGCGTCCCGAGCGCCTCGACGTGCACGTTGTCGCCCTGTGCCACCAGCGCGACCAGTCCGGGCACCTTGTCGTCGCCCAGGTGCGAGGCTGCGACCGCGTCGAACCGTTCCAGCCTCTCCCTGCTCAGGCCCATGCCCACTCCATCCGTCGTGCCTTTGCCGACACCGTAATGACGCCTCGGCGGTGGCGGACTCATCGGCCCGAGCGCGATCTGGTCTGCTCGCTGACCTGCACAGCCGCTCACACCACTCGGGTGTACACCCGGTCAGGTGTTCCGTGCGCGAAGCTCTCGGTGATCACCCGCCGCGTCGCCTCGCTCGTCCGTGAGTACAAGACGATCACGGGGCCGGGGGTACCCAGCAGCTGCCGCGTGGTCGCGCAGTCCTGCAAGGCACGCTGCACCATCGGGTGCGCGTGCTCGAGCCAGGGACCGGTGCCGGTCGCGGACGGCCCCGACATGACGTCCCGGACGAGGTGGTAGATCTCCGCATTGAACGGGTCCCCGCCGGGCTCGATCGTCTCTCCCTCCCAGACCGCGCGGACGTTGCTCTGCGAATAGGCCAGGGAGCCGACCAGGATCCGGCGGTGTCGGTCGGCAACCATGACAAGGATGCGACGTTTCAGCAGACCAAGGTCCTGGAGGTCGCCCTGCGCGATCGCCTCGCGGAATTCATCGGGCTTCCAGGGCTTGCCGGTGAAGGGGTTGAGCTTCCCGTCGTAGAACCGGCTCTCGGTGGACAATGCGACGATCTCGGCGTCGAAGCCCCAGGCCGTGGCCGACACGATCGACTTCAGTTCATGGACATCCTTGACGTGGGTCAGGATGACCCGCACTCGCCTGACGCCCTCGCGGTAGACGTCGCACCAGCTCGGGCCCTCAGGAGAGCCCTGGTCGATGGACTGTTCCTTGATGACCCGGGCCTGCGTCATCTCGGCGCGCAGCATCGCCCGCATGCTCACCCCGGCAGGGCGGTTGGGGAGGGATGGACCGCCACCGATGACGATTCGACTCTCGGAAGTGTCCGGGATCTCACCGTGCACGATCGCCTTCAAGCCCGCGTAGGCATCCTTGATCGGCCTGCGAGCTGCCTCACCGACTGCAGCGCCCGCCGCCAAAGCCGACACGATCAGCACGACCGGCCCCATGAGTACGCCACGCTGCCTCTCTGGGTTGGAGGACACGGAGAACACGCTGGGGCACGGGCGGCCCCACGCCCACAGACGGGGGCCGCACCGCGCGGTGCCGAAGCGCTAGACGTTGCTCCTGGCTAGGCCCAGAACGCGTCGTCCGTATACAGGTCGTACCCGTGAGCCCATGCCTCGGTGATCCGGTCGTGCCGCACATGCAGCACGAGTGCCACTCGGCTGCGAAGGTGACGACCCTTTCGCTCGGCTTCCGCGGTGTGCAACCCGACGGCGTGCTCGTGGTCGGCCAGCACATCGTGGAGAATGACCCGGAAGGTCCCGTCCGAGCGTTCAGACAGCTGCTGGAAGAAGCCGAGCACCTGGTCGATCCCGTGGTAGTCGCCTGCGAGAGGGCTACGACCCGCCTGGTGAAACACGACGTCGGCCGCGAACACCTTTCGGAGAGTGTCCACGTCGCCTTTGGCGAAGGCGTCGTAGCCCCGACGAACCAGATCTTCGTTGGAATGTGCCATAACCTTTCCCCCTGTACCTCGTGAACGAGGAGCCCCTTAGGACTGCGGCCCTGGCAGATGCAAGAGAACGCTGCCGGCCGACCAGATACACCGCAGCGCCGAGGGGTCGCCCATGCGATACCTACAGCCGTTGGTGCCCGGTCACTGACCTGGCGCGACGACCGGGTTCTCGTCGTCGCCACCGCTGACCTCCCGCGCGAGGGCGACCACAGCGTCGACCAGCTGGTCGCCGGCCAGCAGTGACGGATCGTTGTGGTCGGCGCCCTCGATCTCCAGGACGCGGGTCGGGCCTGCCGCCGCTCGCGCCACCGCGCGGCTCTGCTCCGCCGGCACGACGGTGTCCCGGGTCCCCAGGACGACGAGGGTGGGGACCGCCACGGTCGCGATGGTCTCGGCCAGCGGATAGCGGTCACGCAGCAGAGACCGCACCGGCAGCAGCGGATAGTGCACCCGCCCGACATCGGACAGGCTGGTGAAGGGCGACCGCAGCACCAGACCCGCGGGCGGGTGCTCCTTGGCCAGATCCACGACCACGGCGCTGCCG
>JBKPQU010000360.1:0-11932 GCA_046734255.1 Actinomycetota bacterium | reverse complement strand
GCGCGTAACCTGCGATCCCCTCGACGTCCGGGTGGCGGAGGTTCCTACCGCAGTTCGATCACGGAGTCGTGGCGTTGGTGCAGTTGCCGGACTCCAGGCCGTTCTGCGCGGAGTACTTGTAGACCTTCTGGCTGCCGCTGGCGTTGTAGACCGCGACGCACCACGCGGTGGAGGTCCAACCGGTCGTGGTCGCCGAGGTGGCGGCGGTGTAGGTCGTGCCGAACGTGGAGATCAGCGTGTTGACGTCGCTGACCTTGCCCACGTCGTTGCCGGCGACCGTGAAGCGGCCGGCGGCCGTGGCCACGGCCGGGGCCGCGGTGTTGTCGACGAAGTAGGTCGCGATCTCCTTGCCCAGAGTCGACACGTCAGCCTTGACGGCGGTGTCGCGCGCCTTGGCGCGCTGGCTGAGGAAGACCGGGATCGCGATGGCGGCCAGAATGCCGATGATGATCATGACGACGAGGAGCTCGATCAGGGTGAAGCCCTGGTCCTTCTCCTCCATCGACCTGCGGATGCGAGCCAGCATCGAGGTGCTCTCCTCACTGACAGGTGTGTGAGCCGCCCGCGGTGAGGTCGGCTGCTTGACACCTGCGGTATCGGCGGTCGGGCACGCATCTTGAGCACCCGCCTGCGATCCGTGACGGATATCCCCCGGACGGCGCAGCCCGAGCGCGCGCAGGGCCGCCGTCCGGGCCGGAGCGGCCCGAGCGGCGGTGACGGCGGGTGATCGTGTCGGACGCGGCCGTCACCCTTTGGGGCCCCGCGTGCGGGGGACGGAGCCCTACTTGATCAGGTTGAACACCCCGAAGATCGGCATGTAGAGGGCAATGATCATGGAGCCGATGATCCCGCCCAGAACGGCGATCATCAGCGGCTCGATCAGGCTGGTCAGGGCCTCGGTGGTGGACTCGACCTCTTGGTCGTAGAAGTCCGAGATCTTGTGCAGCATCGTGTCCATCGCGCCGGTGTCCTCACCGACCGCCAGCATCTGCACGACCATCGGCGGGAAGACCGCGTGCCGCGCCAGAGGGCCGGTCATCGACTCGCCCCGGCGCACGCTCTCCGCGACGTCCTTGGCCGCGTCCCGGAGCACGATGTTGCCGCTGGCGCTGCCGACGATCTCCAGGCTCTGCAGGATCGGGACACCCGATCGGAGCATCGTGCCGAGGTTGCGGCTGAACCGGCTCAGCGCCACCTTGCGGAACAGCTGCCCGAACACCGGAATCTTGAGCTTCAGCGGGTCCACCACCCGGCGCACCCGCTCCTTGTCCTTGACCCGGCCCCACAGGATGACGCCGGCGATCCCGCCGACCAGCAGCACGGGTGCGGCCCAGCGCATCGCATGGGAGAGGAAGACCAGCACCTTGGTCGGCGCAGGCAGTTCCCCGCCGAGCTGGGCGAACATCTTGGTGAAGACGGGGACGATGAACAGCAGCATGCCGACCACGGCGAGGATGGCGATCACGAACACCACGGTCGGGTAGGTCATCGCCGACTTGATCTTGCCCCGCAGCTTGACCTCGGCCTCGAGGTTGGAGGCCACCTGCTCGAGGACGTCGTCCAGGAAGCCGCCGACCTCGCCCGCCCGGCACATGTTGACCATCAGCGGGGGGAACACGCGGGGGTGCCGGGCCATCGCGGTGGACAGCGCCTCACCGCCCTCGACCGCCCCACGCACCTCGCCCAGCACCTTGGCCAGGCCGCGGCTCTCGGTCTGCTCGGCCAGGATCGACAGCGCCCGCATGAGCGAGAGCCCGGAGTTGATCATCGTGGCGAACTGGCGGCTCATCACCGCGAGGTCCTTGGTCTTGACCCGGTCGCCGCCGGGCAGCTTGATCTCGCGCTGCATGCCGCCACCGGACTCGCGGACGCTGACCGGGGCGTAGCCCATCCCCTTCAGCTTCGCGACAAGGGCGGCCTCGTTCTGCGCCTCCAGCCGGCCGTTGATCAGCTTGCCGCGGCGGTCCCGGACGGAGTACTCGAAGGTCTTGGCTGCAGTGGCCATCGTCGCCCCTTAGCTTCGGCCGCACAGCCGGTTGAAGTCCTCCACGTGGTGGCACTTCTCCAGGCCGGCCTCGTAACTGATCCGACGGGTGCGGACCAGGTCGGCGAGGTGCTGATCCATCGTGTGCATGCCGTGCTGGGCACCGGCCTGCATCGCGGAGTACACCTGGTGGGTCTTGCCCTCGCGGATCAGGTTGCGGATGCCGGGGGTGGCGACCAGCACCTCGGTGGCCACGACGCGGCCCTTGCCGTCGGCGGTCTTGCACAGGGTCTGGCAGACCACGCCCTGCAGCGCGCCGGCGAGCTGGACGCGCACCTGCTGCTGCTGGTGCGGCGGGAAGACGTCGATGACGCGGTCGATCGTCTGGGCGGCGTCCTGCGTGTGCAGGGTGGCGAAGACCAGGTGACCGGTCTCGGCCGCGGTCAGCGCCACCGAGATCGTCTCCAGGTCGCGCATCTCACCGACCAGCAGGATGTCGGGGTCCTGCCGCAGCGCGTGCTTGAGCGCCTTGGTGAAAGAGTGCGTGTCCTCGCCCACCTCGCGCTGGTTGATCAGGCAGGACTTGTTCCTGTGGAGGAACTCGATCGGGTCCTCCACCGTCATGATGTGTTCCTTGCGGGTGCGGTTGGCCAGGTCGATCACCGCGGCCAGCGTGGTCGACTTGCCCGAGCCGGTCGGCCCGGTGACGAGCACCATGCCGCGGGGCAGCCCGGCGAAGTTGTTCACCGACGGCGGGATGCCCAGATCCTCCAGCGCCTTGATCTCGAAGGGGATCAACCGGAAGGCGGCGCCCACGGACTCGCGCTGGCGGTACAGGTTGACGCGGAAGCGCGCCCTGCCGGGCACCGCGTAGGCGAAGTCCAGCTCGAGCTCTTCCTCGAAGATCTCGCGCTGCTTCTGGGTGAGCGCCGCGTAGAGCACGCGCTGGATCACCGGGGGGGTCAGCGGCTCGTGGCCCTCGATCGCGTGCAGGTCGCCGCGCAGCCGGATCAGCGGGGGGCTGCCGGCGGACAGGTGGAGGTCGGAGGCGCCGGCGTCCATCATGTGCACGAGGGCGGCGTGCAGGTCGAAATCGTCCGGCGTGGGGACGGCCTCGGTCAGGCGGTGGTGGTAGGCGTTCTCGGAGCTGGCGTCCTCGACCAGCCCGGGCGCGTTGGCCGCCCCGGGGGCCTCGAACGCGAACTGCTGCGGCACGTAGGACTCGGTACCCCCGCGCCCGACGACGCCCTGCCGTTCGGCGTTGCCTTCCACTGGCCCTCCCTCACGCTGCGCAGACCCTTGTGTGTCTCGGTCCGTCAGGACCGGCGCTTGAGGAGCCTCAGGCCACCACCCGGAGGATCTCGTCGATCGAGGTGACGCCCTCGCCGACCTTGGTCAGGCCGTCCTCGCGCAGCCCCGCCATCCCCTCGGAGCGGGCGAGCTGGCCGATCTCGGTCGAGGACGAGCGCTTGATCGTCAGCCGCTCGACCTGCTCGCTGACCGACATCACCTCATGGAGCGCCAACCGCCCCTTGTACCCGGTTCGCGCGCATGCGGGGCATCCCACCGGCCGGTAGAGCGTCGGCAGCGGCTCGTCCGGGGTCCACGGGTAGCCGACCCCCGCGAGCTCCTCCGGGGTCGCCTGGTACGCCTCCTTGCACTTGCCGCACAGGCGCCGGGCCAGCCGCTGGGCCAGCACGCAGTCCACGGCGGAGCCGACCAGGAACGGCTCGATCCCCATCTCGGTGAGCCGGGTCATCGCCGAGGGGGCGTCGTTGGTGTGCAGCGTGGTCAGCACGAGGTGCCCGGTCAGGGCCGCCTCGACCGCGATCTGCGCGGTCTCGCCGTCCCGGACCTCACCGATCAGCACGATGTCCGGGTCCGAGCGCAGGATCGAGCGCAGCGCCGAGGCGAAGGTCAGCCCGGCCTTGGTGTTGACCTGGACCTGGTTGACCCCGGGCAGCCGGTACTCCACCGGGTCCTCGACCGTGATCACGTTCAGCTGGGGGTTGCTGACGAGGTTCAGCGTGGCGTACAGCGTGGTCGACTTCCCCGACCCGGTCGGCCCGGTGACGAGGATCATCCCGTAGGGCTTGGTGAAGCTGGCCGAGAACCGGTCGAGGTTGGCCTGGGTGAAGCCGAGGTCGCTCAACCCCAGCCGGGTGGTGGAGTTGTCCAGGATGCGCATGACGACCTTCTCGCCCCACACGGTCGGCAGCGTGGCCACCCGCAGGTCGACCTTCCCGTTCGGTCCCGTCACCGAGAGCCGCCCGTCCTGCGGGATCCGCCGCTCGGCGATGTCCATGTCCGCCATGATCTTCAACCGGGAGATCACCCCCGACTGGATCGAGCGCGGCGAGCGCATCACGTCGTGCAGCACGCCGTCGATCCGGTAGCGCACCCGCAGCTCGCCCTCCCCCGGCTCGATGTGGATGTCCGAGGCGCCGTCGCCGATCGCCTGGGTGATCAGGAGGTTGACGTACTTGACGATCGGGGCTTCCTCGACCACCCGGGTGATGTGCGCGAGGTCGTCGTCCTCGTCGCCGGTCTCCATCGCCGAGCTGAGGTCGTCCAGCTCTCCGTCGGTCCGGCAGTACCGGTTGATCGCCGCGATCAGGTCGTCCCGGGTCGCCACCACCGGCCGCGGCTCCAGCCCGGACAGCGAGCGGACGTCGTCGATCGCGAAGACGTTGGCCGGGTCGGCCATCGCCAGCAGCAGCCGGCCCCCCTCGTAGCCGATCGGCAGGACGGCGTGCCGGCGGCAGACGGCGGCCGGCACGAGCGCGATCGCCGAGCCGTCCACCGAGTACTCGTTCAGGTCGACGAACGGCAGCCCGATCTGCTCGGCCAGGGCAGCCACGAGCTGGGCCTCGCTGAGTACGCCCTGCTCGACCAGCACCCGGCCGAGGCTGCGCCCGGCGCGGCGATGCTCCTCGCTGGCGGCGGCCAGCTGGGTCTCGTCGACCAGGCCGCCCTCGAGCAGGATGTCGGCGAGCTGCTTCACCGGCCGCCCTCCAGTACCCGGCATGCCCGGTTTCCGCCTGCTTGGCAGGTGCGCACGGCAGGCGGCTTCATGCGGCCGCTATCGGCGGAGCCCCCACCCTGCTTGATCCGAACGGGCGGCGCCTCATTCGGTCGGCCCACACCCGCAGCCACCCCCGGCGTCCGGCCGAGCGCCCGGTCGAGCGCCCGGTCGAGCGCCCTTTGTTCCACGTAGCCACCGTTCGCCGGGCCATGCGCGGCATTCGCGGTGGCCCCGCGGAGCATCGGTAGCTATGTGGAGTATCGGCCCGGAGGAGCAGCGGTGTGGTCGGTCGGGCACGATGCTCCTCTGGGCGCCCTTTGCTCCCGGTAGCCACCGTTCGCCGGGCCATGCGCGGCATTCGCGGTGGCCCCGCGGAGCACCGGTGGCCCCGCGGAGCACCGCAGCGACTCGGTCGAGCGCCCGGGTCAGTTCTGCGGGTGGGCGCGGAGCCAGGCCTGGAACTCGCGGGTGATCTGGACCCGCTGGGCCTCGGTGACGGCGAACTTGGTCACCCCGGTGTCGGGGTTGACGGTGACGAAGAACAGCCAGTCACCCGGCTCGGGCGAGAGCGCCGCCTTGATCGCCTCGATCCCCGGGGAGTCGATCGGACCGGGCGGCAACCCGGCGAACCGGTAGGTGTTGTACGGCGAGGAGGAGGCCCGGTCCTTGGCGCTCGTGGTGATCCCGAAGTGCCCGGTGGCGTAGCTGACGGTGGAGTCCAGCTGGAGCGGCAGCTTCTGCTCCAGGCGGTTGTCGAGCACCCGGGCGACCTTGGGCATGTCGGAGATCCGGCCCGCCTCGGCCTGGACGATGCTCGCCTTGATCAGCACGGTCTGCACCTGGTCGGAGGTCACGCCGGCGGTCTGCATCTGCCGCAGGCATTCGGCGACCATCGTGGACAGCGCCTTGGTCGGGCTGATCCCCGGCGGGAACTCGTACGTCGCGGGGAACAGGTACCCCTCGAGGTTGCCCTTGGCCGCGGTCGGCAGGCCGAGGGTCTGCGGCTTCTTGACCGCGGCCTGCAGTTGCGCCCTGTTCAGGTGCAGTTGCTTGACCAGCAGGTCGAGGATCTGGGACAGCCGCTGGCCCTCCGCGATCGTCACCTTGAGCAGCACCTTGCTCGACGGGTCCAGCAGCGAGCCGAGGGCCGCGGCCGCGGACATCTGCTTGTGCAGCATGTAGGTGCCCGGCTGGATCGCGGCCGCCCGCGGGTTCTGCTTGAGCGCGGTGACGAACGCCTTGGGAGTCTTGACCACCCCGGCGTCGGCCAGGATCCGGGCGATGGTCGCGCCGCTGGCCCCCGCGGGGATCGTCACCTGGACGGTGCCGGTGCCCGGTCCCGGGTAGTCGTTCGGGGCGAGCGCGGCCCGCACGACGGGGGCGAGCCCGTACCACGCGCCCAGTCCCCCACCGCCGAGCACGAGCAACGCCACCAGCAGGACGAGCAGGGTCCGGCGACGGCGCTTGCGCCGGCGACGCTCCCGGAGCCTCACCGACGAGCGGCGGCCGGGGGGTTGGTCGGTGCCGCCGGGCAGCACGTCGGAAAGGGACATCTCGCTCACCGAGGCCCGGCCTCCCGAGAGTGCTCGCCCTGACCCGGACCCTCCGGGAGGGGGCCCGGGAGCACGAGACTCCCGGGTGGGCGTCCGGACGACCGCTCGGCGTCCAGAGCGCCCTGCAGGATCTCCACGGCCGCCGCCTGGTCCACGACCCGGCGGCGCTCGCGGCTCCTCCGTCCCGCCTCTGCCAGACGGGAATGCGCGGCCACGGTGGTCAGCCTCTCGTCCACCGCTCGCACGGGCACGGGATGGACCCGCCGTGCGATCTGCGAGGCGTAGCTGCGGACCGCCTTCGCCGCGATTCCCTCACGACCTGCCAGCGTAGCCGGAAGACCCACCACCACCTCAAGGACGGCGTGCTCGCCGACCACGTCGGCGATCCGATCGAGATCACTTTCCGTGCGGGAATCACGACCCACGGTCTCCAGCGGGGTGGCGAGGACGCCGCGCGGATCGCTGACGGCCAGCCCGACCCGGACGCTGCCGACGTCGACCCCCAGCCTGACGCCCGGGCGCACCGGGTCAGGAGTCCCGGGTGACGAGCCGCCCCACGGTGTGCTCCACCGCCCGCAGCGCATCCGGCACCTTGGCGGGGTCGGTGCCGCCGCCCTGGGCGACGTCGTCCTTGCCGCCGCCGCCCCCGCCGAGCACGGCCGAGGCGTCCCGGGCCAGCTCCCCGGCCCGCACCCTCCAGCGCCGGGCCTCGTCGTTGGTGACCACGACCAGCACAGGGCGGGCCCCGCTGACGCCGGCGACGGCGACCACCGCCGGGCGGTCGGCCGGGATCCGCCCGCGCACGTCCAGGGCCAGCGCACGGAGGTCGTCGGCGGAGGCCGTGCCGGCGTCGTGCGTGACCACGGTGACCCCGAAGACGTCCGCGGCGTTCTTCGCCAGGTCCGCGGCGGCGGCGAGCACCTGGTCCGCGCGCAGCCGCTCCAGCTCGCGCTGGACCTCCCGCAGCTGGCTGACCAGCGCCGCGACCCGCTCGGGCAGCTCCTCCGGGCGGACCTTCAGCACCTCGGTGAGCTGGTGCACGAGCACGTGCTCGCGGGCGGCGTAGGCGTAGGCGTCCACACCGACCAGCGCCTCGACCCGGCGGACACCGGTGCCGATCGAGCCCTCGGTGAGCAGCTGGATCATGCCCAGCTGCCCCGAGCGGCGCGCGTGCGTGCCGCCGCACAGCTCCCGCGCCCAGTCGCCGATCGAGATCACCCGGACGCGGTCGCCGTACTTCTCCCCGAACAGGGCCATCGCCCCGATCGCGCGGGCCTGCTCCTGGCTCATCACCTCCGCGTGCACCTCGAGGTCCTCGGCGAGCAGCGCGTTCACCCGGGCCTCGACGTCGCGCAGCAGGCCGGTCGGGGGCGTGGTCGCGGCGTTGAAGTCGAACCTGAACCGGCCGGGCGCGTTCTCGGAGCCGGCCTGGGTCGCCGTCTCCCCCAGCGCCTCGCGGATCGCGCGGTGGACCATGTGGGTCGCCGTGTGCGAGCGGCTGATCGCCTTGCGCCGCTCGATGTCGACCAGCCCCTGCGCGTCGCTGCCGAGCCGGATCTCACCGGAGATCACCCGGGCGCGGTGCACGATCAGCCCGGTGATCGGCGACTGGACGTCGTGCACCTCCAGCTCGGCGCCGTCCAGCTCGATCCGGCCCTGGTCGGCGAGCTGCCCGCCGCCCTCGGCGTAGAACGGGGTGCGGTCGAGCACGACCTCGACGTCGGTGCCGGCGGACACCGTGGGCACCGGCTCGCCGTCGACCAGCAGCCCGGCGACCCGCCCCGGCGTCACCACCTCGTCGTAGCCGGTGAACTCCACCGGCCGGGCGAGCGTGTCGGCGACCGAGCGGTAGCCGCTGGTGTCGTGGTGCCCGATCTTCTTCGCCCGGGCGTCGGCCTTGGCCCGCTCCCGCTGCTCGGCCATCAGCCGGGTGAACTCGTCCTCGTCGACGGTCAGGCCCTGCTCGGCGGCCATCTCCAGCGTGAGGTCGATCGGGAAGCCGAACGTGTCGTGCAGCTGGAACGCCTTGGACCCGGACAGCCGGCGGCTGCCCTCCTCCCGGGCCTCGCGGACGGCGACGTCGAGGATCGTCGTGCCCGCCGCGAGCGTGCGCTCGAACGCCTCCTCCTCGGCGGCCGCGACCTGGCTGATCCGGCCGAACTCGGCCTCGATCTCGGGGTAGGACAGGCGCATCCGCGCCGCGGAGACCCGCATCAGGTCGACCAGGACCGGGTCGCCCTGGCCGAGCAGCCGGGCCCCGCGGATCACCCGGCGCAGCAGGCGGCGCAGCACATAGCCGCGGCCCTCGTTGCTCGGGGTCACGCCGTCGCCGATCAGCATCATCCCGCTGCGGACGTGGTCGGCGATCACCCGCATCCGAACGTCGTCCTCGGGCGAGGCGCCGTACCGGTGGCGGGTGAGCTCCTGCACCCGGGCGATCACGGGGTAGACGTCGTCGATCTCGTAGAGGTTGTTCACCCCCTGCAGGAGGAACGCCACCCGCTCAAGGCCCATCCCGGTGTCGATGTTCTTGGCGGGCAGCTCGCCCTGGATGTCGAAGTCCTCCTTGCTCCGCACGGCGGAGAGATCGTCCTGCATGAAGACGAGGTTCCAGAACTCCAGGAAGCGGTCCTCGTCCACCTCGGGGCCGCCGTCGCGGCCGAAGTCCGGCCCCCGGTCGATGTAGATCTCGCTGCACGGCCCGCCCGGACCCGGAACCCCCATGTTCCAGTAGTTGTCCTTCAGCCCGCGGCGCACGATCCGGTCGTCGGGCAGCCCGGCGATCTTCTTCCACAGCGCGATCGCCTCGTCGTCGGAGTGGAAGACCGTGACCCACAGCAGGGACTCGTCGAAGCCGTAGCCGCCGTCCGCGACGGGCCTGGTGACCAGCTCCCAGGCCAGCTCGATCGCGCCCTCCTTGAAGTAGTCGCCGAAGGAGAAGTTCCCGTTCATCTGGAAGAACGTCGCATGCCGGGTGGTCTTGCCCACCTCGTCGATGTCCAGCGTGCGCACGCACTTCTGCACGCTGGTTGCCCGCCGGTACGGCGGGGTCTCCTGGCCGAGGAAGTACGGCTTGAACGGCACCATTCCGGCATTGACGAACAGCAAGGTCGGGTCGTCGTACAGCAGCGGTGCGCTCGGCACCACCGTGTGCCCCCGGCTGGAGAAGAACCTCAGCCAACGACGCCGGATCTCGGCCGTCTCCATCGGTCGACGCCTCCGCCCTCAGGGTCCGCTGGGATGCTCGATCAGCGATCGTGCCGCCTGCGGATCCATCGTCCCTGCATCGACACCCAGAGCGACACGTAATTCGTCCTCCCGCTGCTCCATCCCCTCGCGGACGGCGGCCGCGAACCCGCGGAGGGAGTCCGCCGCGTGCGACACCGAGCGAGCCATGGCCTCGGGCGTATACGCCTCGGCCGCGCGGCTGACCCGGCGCACCACGAGAATCCCGACGGTGGCGCCGAGCGCCACCCAGAACAGCCGCCGCACGGCCGCTCACCGCCTCCCGCGTCGGCCGTCGGAGCTGGCGGCCAGCGCCCGGCGCACGCCGTAGGTGAATGCCGCCACCTTGATCACCGGCGATCCGAGCGTCGCGGCGAACAGCGAGGTCAGCGCCGAGACGTTGGTCGTCACCTGGACGGCGTTGTTGGTGATCGTGTCGACCTTGCCGAGCTGATGGTTGGTGCTCGAGACCGTGGTGGTCACCTCGGTCAGCAGGGGCATCGCCTCCTGGGACAGCCCGCGCACGCTGAGCCGGGTCTCGTCCAGGACCTTGCCGAGCTTGATCAGCGGGTAGGTTGCCACGAGCACGAGCAGTACGAACGCCAGCGCCGCGATGAGGCCAGCGACGTCCCCGACCGACATGGATCCGCCCTCCTAGCGCCGGCACCGTCGGTGCGCCAGACCCTACCTCTGTTCTTCGCCCGACTCGCCCGGACTCCCCCGCAGCACGGCCCGCAGCCGGGCCAGCCGCCGGCCGAGATCGGCCTCCGCTCCGTGCTCGGTCGGCCGGTAGTACTCGCGGTCGGCGACGTCGTCCGGTGAGTACTGCTGGGTGAGCACGCCGCGCGGGTCGTCGTGCGCGTACCGGTACCCGGCGCCGTGTCCCAGCCGGGCCGCGCCGCGGTAGGACGCGTCTCGCAGGTGGGCGGGCACCGGGCCGCCCAGCCCTGCCCGGACGTCGGCGATCGCGGCCTCGATCGCGCGGTAGGAGGCGTTCGACTTCGGCGCCAGGGCCAGGTGGACGACGGCCTCGGCGAGGATGATCCTCGCCTCCGGCATCCCGACCAGCTGCACGGCCTGGGCCGCGGCGGTCGCGGTCTGCAGCGCGCTGGGGTCGGCCATCCCGACGTCCTCGCTCGCAGAGATCATCAACCGGCGCGCGACGAACCGGGGATCCTCCCCCGCCTCGAGCATCCGGGCGAGGTAGTGCATCGCCGCGTCGACGTCCGAGCCG
The DNA here is from genome assembly GCA_046734255.1 of Actinomycetota bacterium. Classification (GTDB taxonomy): domain Bacteria; phylum Actinomycetota; class Actinomycetes; order Actinomycetales; family Kineosporiaceae; genus JBKPQU01. The sequence goes on along the minus strand of JBKPQU010000360.1, from coordinate 911 downwards.
CGGATCGACTTGATCAGCGCGCTCGCCACGTCGTAGTGCTGGTCGCCGGCCCGGTCGTACAGGACGGCGGCCCGGTCCACCGCCTGCTCGGCCAGCTCCAGCTCGATCACCGGGACGTCGGCGTCACCCTGCTCGGCGCCGGAGGACAGCACCGCCCCGGCCGCGGTCTCCAGCGCGGTCAGCGCGCGCCGGGCGTCGCCGGCGGCGGTGCGCACGAAGTGGTCGGCAGCCTGCTCGGACAGTGCCACCCGCCCGCCCAGGCCGCGGGGGTCTGCCAGCGCGCGGTCCAGGACCGTGCGGACGTCCTCGTCGTCCAGCGGGTGCAGGGTGAGCAGCACGGACCGGGACAGCAGCGGCGCGACCACCGAGAACGACGGGTTCTCCGTGGTCGCGGCGACCAGCACCACCCAGCGGTTCTCCGCGCCCGGCAGCAGCGCGTCCTGCTGCGCCTTGGTGAAGCGGTGGATCTCGTCGAGGAACAGCACGGTCGACCGGCCGTACAGGTCGCGGGCGTCCCGTGCCTCCTCCATCACCGCGCGCACGTCCTTGACGCCCGCGGTCACCGCGGACAGCTCGACGAAGCGGCGCCCGGTCGCGCGGGAGATCACGTGCGCGAGCGTGGTCTTGCCCGTCCCAGGTGGCCCCCACAGCAGCACCGACGGCGGCCCGACCCCGTCGACCGCGCCGGGGTCGGTCAGCCGCCGCAGCGGTGAGCCGGGGGCCAGCAGGTGGTCCTGGCCGACGACCTCGTCCAGCGTGCGCGGGCGCATCCGGACCGCCAGCGGCAGCCGTCCGTCGCCGCCCGAGGTGTCGTCGGCGTCCGGCGCGAAGAGATCGTCCACCACGGTCAGGCTAGCCGTGCTGTCCAGCCACCCCGCGGCCGTCGCCGGGAGTCAGGCGGGGGGCGGGGT
>JBKPQU010000359.1:0-2463 GCA_046734255.1 Actinomycetota bacterium | reverse complement strand
TGTCGGGTCCGAGGTAGACCACTTTTCGGATCGTGCCGAGCGCCGAGATCTCGTCAGGCCCGACGGCCGCATCCGGCTCGGACAGCCGGATCTTCTCGGGCCGGACGGTGAACGTGCCGGGCCGTCCCACGATCGCCTTGGCGACCTCGCCGCGGAGCAGGTTCGACGTCCCGACGAAGCCGGCGACGAAGGCCGTCGAGGGCTTCTCGTAGACATCGGCCGGCGCGCCGACCTGCTCGATCCGACCGCGGTTGAAGACCGCGAGGCGATCGCTCATCGTGAGCGCCTCCTCCTGGTCGTGGGTCACGTAGATGAACGTGATGCCGACCTCCTGCTGGATCGCCTTGAGCTCGATCTGCATCTCCTCGCGGAGCTTCAGGTCAAGGGCGCCAAGCGGCTCGTCCAGGAGCAGCACGCGGGGCCGGTTGACGAGCGCGCGGGCGAGCGCGACTCGCTGGCGCTGCCCGCCAGACAGCTGCGAGGGCCGCCGCCGCTCATAGCCGGACAGCCGGACCATCGCCAGCGCATCGGCGACGCGGCGCTGCCGCTCCGCTGCGGCGATCCGCCGGACCACGAGGCCGTAGCCGACGTTGTCGCCGACGTTCATGTGCGGGAAGAGCGCGTAGTCCTGGAAGACCGTGTTGACGTCGCGCTCGAAGGGCGGCTTGGTCGTGACGTCGACCCCGTGCAGCCAGACCGTTCCCGAGGTCGGCAGGTCGAAGCCGGCAATCATCCGGAGCGTCGTGGTCTTGCCCGACCCGGATGGGCCGAGCATCGAGAAGAACTCCCCGTCCCGGATCTCGAGGTCGACGCCGTCGACGGCCGTCACGATGTCGGACCCGGCCGCGCCCGTCGATTTGGCGACGCGGCGGCCGGCCTCCCCGCCGAAGCGCTTCACCAGCGCCTCCAGCCGGACCGCGGGCACGCTCGATCGCGGACCTGCGGCAGCCGTTGCCGCGGTCGTCGCGTCGGTGACGATGGCCAAGCGACTCCTCGTGCGTGTCCCGTCGACCGCGGGCCCCACGGTGGCGAAATTCGCAGCTCTCGACTCGCGTTCCCGCGAGGTTCGCACGCCCTCCTCAGAGCGCGATCGGTGGAGTTTCCGGGCGCGGCCGAGGCCGTGTCAAGGTCGCAGAGGCCGGTGTACCCTGACCGCGCCGATCGGGCGCCATCCCACTCGAAGGAGACCACCGGGCCCATGGCCTACGTCATCGCCGAGCCCTGCATCGACGTCCTGGACATCTCGTGCGTCTCGGTGTGCCCTGTCGACTGCATCCACTACGAGGAAGGGGTCGATCGCAAGCTGTTCATCGACCCGAACGAGTGCATTGACTGCGGCGCGTGCGAGCCCGAATGCCCGGTGAACGCGATCTTCCCCGAGGACCAGGTGCCCGCCGAATGGGCCAACTACACCCAGATCGACGCGACCTGGTTCACCGATCGCGCGGCGGCGCGCGAGGCGGTCGACGCGGCCAAGCCGCGCTGAATCGCCGCTGCCGGCTGATTCCCGCCTGATTGCCCTCGCCGCGCTCGGCGGCGCCGATCGGAATTCCTCGACGGGCGTGGCATACTCCCCGACCCATGTCGTCGCTCGCGGGCCGCAGGATCGCCACCGTCGGTTCCGGGGTCATGGCCGAGGCGATCGTCGCCGGCCTCCTCCGGGGCAACCTCGTCGCGCCTGACCAGATCGTCGCCTCGCACCCGCGCGCCGACCGGCGCGAGAGCCTCGAGCGAACCCACGGCATCCGGACGGTCGAATCGAATGCCGCGGCCATCGAAGGCGCCGACATCGTCCTCCTCGGGATCAAGCCGCAGATGCTGGCGCGAGTCGGGCGCGAGATTCGGGGGCGACTGCGTCCCGGGCAGCTGGTGATCTCGATCCTCGCCGGCGCGACGACGCGGGCGTTGACGGGTCACCTCGGCCATCGCGAGGTCGTCCGGAGCATGCCCAACACGCCGGCGCAGCTCGGCAAGGGCGTGACGGTCTGGTATGCGACGCCTGAGACGTCCGCGGAACAGCGCGAGCAGGCGGCGACCATGCTCTCCGCGCTGGGCACGCAGTTCGAGGTCGACGATGAGCGGCTGGTCGCGATGGCGACCGCGGTCTCCGGCACCGGCCCGACCTACGTGTTCCTGGTGATGGAGGCGCTCATCGACGCGGCCGTCCACCTCGGCTTCGCCCGGCACGTGGCCCACGACCTCGTCATCGAGACGCTCGAGGGCAGCACGCTCTTCGCCAAGCAGTCGGGGATGCACCCGGCCCAGCTCCGGAACATGGTCACGTCGCCGGGCGGGACCAGTGCCGCCGCGTTGCACGAGCTCGAATCGGGCCGGTTGCGGACTGTCCTGTCGGAGGCGGTCTGGGCGGCGTTCCGGCGGACGGTGGAGCTCGGCGACCAGCTCGAGGCATCGGTCGCCAGTCACCCGGCCGGCAACAACATCGAGCCGCCCGCCCGCTCGTGA
>JBKPQU010000358.1:0-6091 GCA_046734255.1 Actinomycetota bacterium | reverse complement strand
GACCTGTCCTACTCCGACAAGCTCGCGACGTACCGCCGGCTGGCCGACGACTACTTCCAGACCGAGCAGTACCTGGACTTCTGCGCCTCCCGGCTGGCGGACCTGGACGCGATCGTGCTCGAGTGGGTCGGCAGTCCGGACTTCGACCAGCTGCTGCTGGACACCGTGGTGGCCGGCTTTCCCGCGCACGAGCACGAGCGGTTCGTGGCCCACTTCCGCGGCCTGATCGGCATGTGGGTCGACGACGAGACCCGACGGCTGTCCGCCGCCGGCTGACGCTCAGGCCGGTGGCAGCGCCGCCGCCTGCTCGTCCAGCCGGGACAGGTCGGCCTCGGCCTCGGCCAGCCGCGCGCGGATCCCGACGACGACGCGCTCGGGCGCCTTGGCCAGGAACTGCTCGTCCGCCAGCTTCGCCCTCGCCTGGTTCAGCTCGCGCTGCGCCGCGGTGCGCTCCTTGTCCAGCCGCTTGCGCTCGGCGGCCACGTCGATCGCGCCGGCGAGGTCGAGCTCGACCACGAGGTCACCGGCGCTCAGCCGGGCGGACGGCGCGAAGCTCGCTCCCGGCTCGCTCAGCCGGGCCAGCGAGCGGATCGACGGCAGGTGATCGCGCAGCGGCGTCGCCTCGATCCCCCGCAGCCGGGCTGCGACCCGCTGCGCCGGCCGGAGCCCGTGGTCGGAACGGAACCGGCGGATCGCGGTGACCAGCCGCTGCAGCGCGGAGATCTCCGCCTCGGCGTCCGCATCGGCCCGCCCGGCTACCCCGGCGCCACCGCCCGCCGGCCACGCGGCCACGACCAGCGACTCCCCGCCGGTCAGCTCGCACCACAGGGCCTCGGTGACGAACGGGACCACCGGGTGGAGCAGCCGCAGGACGACGTCGAGCACCTCGCCGAGCACGCGCCGGGTCACCTCGGCCGGGCGACCGCCCGCCGCCAGCGGCAGCTTGGCGATCTCGAGGTACCAGTCGCACACCTCGTCCCAGACGAAGTGGTAGAGCACCTCGGTGATCTTGGCGAACTGGAAGTCCTCGTAGGCGGCGTCCACCTGCTCGCCGACGGCGCCGAGCCGGGAGAGGATCCAACGGTCGGCGACGGACAGCTCGTCGGCCGCCGGCAGGTCGCCGGTGGTGGTGGCGCCGTTGAGCAGGGCGAAGCGGGTGGCGTTCCACAGCTTGGTGCAGAAGTTGCGGCTGCCCTGGACCCACTCCTCGCTGATCGGCACGTCGGCGCCCGGGTTGGCGCCGCGCGCGAGGGTGAACCGCAAGGCGTCCGAGCCGTAGGCGTCCATCCAGTCCAGCGGGTCGACGATGTTCCCGCGGGACTTGGACATCTTGCGGCCGAACCGATCCCGGATCAGGCCGGTCAGCGCCACCGTCCTGAACGGCTCGACGCCGTCCATCGCGTACAGGCCGAACATCATCATCCGGGCGACCCAGAAGAAGATGATGTCGTAGCCGGTGAGCAGCACGTCGGTCGGGTAGAAGCGGCGCAGGTCCTCGGTGTCGTCGGGCCAGCCGAGCGTCGAGAACGGCCACAGCGCGCTGGAGAACCAGGTGTCCAGCACGTCCGGGTCCTGGCGCCAGCCGCCGGCCTCGTCGCCGGGCGGGCGGTCGTCCGGCCCGAGGCAGACCATGCTCCCGTCCGGCCCGTACCAGACCGGGATCCGATGGCCCCACCACAGCTGGCGGGAGATGCACCAGTCGTGCATGTGGTCGACCCACTCGAAGTACCGGCCGGCCATCGACGCCGGGTGGATCGCCACCCGCCCGTCCCGGACGGCGTCCCCGGCGGCCTTCGCCAGCGGGGCCACCCGGACGAACCACTGTTCGCTCAACCGCGGCTCGACCACGGTGTCGCACCGGGAACAGTGCCCGACCGCATGCGCGTAGGGCCGTCGCTCGGCCACGACCCGGCCCTCCTCGCGCAGCGCGGCCAGCACCGCGGGACGGGCTTCGAAGCGGTCCAGCCCCTCGAACGGCCCGGCCGCGGTGATCACGCCGCGCTCGTCCATCACGGTCAGGGCCGGCAGGCCCGCCCGCCGGCCGATCTCGAAGTCGGTCGGGTCGTGCGCCGGGGTCACCTTGACCGCGCCGGTGCCGAACTCCGGGTCCACGTGCTCGTCGGCGACGACCGGGATCCGCCGGCCGGTCAGCGGCAGGATCACCTGCGTGCCGACCAGGTGGCGGTAGCGGTCGTCATCCGGGTGAACCGCGACGGCGGTGTCGCCGAGCATGGTCTCCGGGCGCGTGGTCACGACGACGACCGCCGTCTCACCGTCGCCGTAGCGGATCGAGACCAGCTCGCCGTCGTCGTCGTGGTGGTCGACCTCGATGTCGGACAGTGCGGTGAGGCAGCGCGGGCACCAGTTGATGATCCGTTCCGCCCGGTAGACCAGGCCGTCGTCGTACAGCCGCTTGAAGATCGTCAGGACGGCGCGGGACAGCCCGGGATCCATCGTGAATCGCTCGCGGGTCCAGTCGACGCCGTCGCCGAGGCGGCGCATCTGGTCCAGGATCTTGCCGCCGTACTCGGCCCTCCACGCCCAGACCCGCTCGACGAACTCCTCGCGGCTGTAGTCGTGCTTGCTCTTACCCTCGGTCTCGGCCAGCTGCCGCTCGACCAGGGTCTGGGTGGCGATTCCGGCGTGGTCCATGCCGGGGAGCCACAGCGTCGTGTAGCCCTGCATCCGCCGCCGGCGGGTGAGCGCATCCATCAGCGTGTGCTGGAACGCGTGCCCCAGGTGCAGGCTGCCGGTGACGTTCGGCGGTGGGATCACGATGCAGTACGTCGGCGCCCGGGATCCCGCGCCCGCCGCTGCCGGGGTGAAGTACCCGCGCTCCTCCCACCGCCGGTACAGCGGCTCCTCCACCTCGGCCGGCACGAACTGCGGGGCCAGGGCGGTGGTGGGCGTGGTGGCGGTCTCGGGCATGGTCAGATCCTAGGGAGCCCGCTCACCCGTCCTCGCGCAGCCATCGTCTTCTGCTTCCCGGCCGCCACCGCCATCACCCAGCTCAGCCGGAGGCGAGGCGCTCCAGGACGAGCTCGCGGACGCGGGCGGCGTCCGCCTGGCCGCGGAGGTCCTTCATGACGTCGCCGATGATCTTCCCGGCAGCGGCGACCTTGCCGCCGCGGATCTTCTCCGCGACGTCCGGGTTCGCGGCGATCGCCCGATCGACGGCGGCGCCCAGCGCGGCATCGTCCGAGACCACCACCAGCCCCCTCGCCGTGGCCACCTGCTCGGGGTCGCCCTCCCCGGCCAGGACCCCGTCCAGCGCCTGCCGGGCCAGGGAGTCGGTCAAACGACCGGAGGTGACCAGCGCCTGCAGCTGCGCCACCTGGGCCGGGGTCACCGGCAGGTCGGCCAGCGGGACGCCGTCCGCGTTGGCCCGCCGCGCCAGCTCACCGCTCCACCACTTGCGGGCCGCCGCGGGGGCGGCACCGGCCGCGACCGTGGCCTCGACCAGGTCGACCGCGTGCGCGTTGAGCAGGTCCTGCATCTCCTTGTCGGTGAACCCCCACTGGCCCTGCAGGCGGCGCCGCCGCTCCGCCGGCGGCTCCGGCAGCGTGGCCCGCAGCTCGTCCAGCCAGGCCGGGTCCGGCGCGATCGGCACGAGGTCCGGCTCGGCGAAGTAGCGGTAGTCCTCGGCCTGCTCCTTGCTCCGTCCGGGCGTGGTCACCCCGGTGTCCTCGTGCCAGTGCCGGGTCTCCTGGACCACCCGCTCCCCCGCCGCCAGCAGCGCGGCCTGCCGCGTGATCTCGTACCGGACGGCGCGCTCCACGCTGCGCAGCGAGTTGACGTTCTTGGTCTCGCTGCGCTTGCCGTACGGCGCGGTCGCCGAGTCCCGCAGCGAGACGTTGGCGTCGCAGCGCAGCGAGCCCTGCTCCATCCGCACGTCCGAGACGCCCAGCGCCTGCAACAGGTCCCGCAGCGTCGTCACGTAGGCCCTCGCCAGCGCGGGCGCGCGGGCACCCGCACCCTCGATCGGCTTGGTGACGATCTCGATCAGCGGGATCCCCGCGCGGTTGTAGTCGACCAGGGAGTACTCGGCGCCGTGGATCCGCCCGGTCGAGCCGCCGACGTGCAGCGACTTGCCGGTGTCCTCCTCCATGTGCGCGCGCTCGATCGGCACCCGGACGACGTCGCCGTCGTCCAGCTCGACGTCCAGCCAGCCGTCGCGGGCGATCGGCTCGTCGTACTGCGACGTCTGGAAGTTCTTCGGCATGTCCGGGTAGAAGTAGTTCTTCCGGGCGAAGCGGCACCACGGCGCGATCGTGCAGTTCAGCGCCAGGCCGATGCGCACCGCCGAGGTGAGGCCCACCTGGTTCAGCACCGGCAGCGCGCCGGGCAGGCCCAGGCAGACCGGGCAGACCTGGCTGTTCGGCGGCGCCCCGAACGCGGTCGGGCAGCCGCAGAACATCTTCGTCTCGGTGTTCAGCTCGACGTGCACCTCGAGGCCGAGCACCGGGTCGTACATCGCCAAGGAGTCCTCGTAGGGCAGGACGGGGTCCGCGGCCGTTCTCGTGACGGTCATCGGGCCACCCCGTCCAGCAGCGGCGGCACCCGGTCGAGCAGCGCCCCTCCCCAGCGGTCCAGCAGCAGCGCCTCCAGCGCCGCGCCGACCCGGTACAGGCGGTCGTCGGCCCGCGCCGGCGCCAGCACCTGGAAGCCGGCCGGCAGGCCGTCCTCCTCGGCCAGCCCGCTGGGCAGCGACAATCCAGGGACGCCGGCCAGGTTGGCCGGGATCGTGGCGATGTCGTTGAGGTACATGGCCAGCGGGTCGTCCAGCTTCTCCCCCAGGCGAAACGCGGTGGTCGGCGCGGTCGGCGAGACGAGGACATCGGCGCTGGCGAACGCCGCGTCGAAGTCGCGCTGGATCAGCGTGCGCACCTTCTGCGCCGAGCCGTAGTAGGCGTCGTAGTAGCCGGCGGACAGCGCGTAGGTGCCCAGAATGATCCGCCGCTTCACCTCCTCCCCGAACCCGGCGGCACGCGTGGCCGCCATCACCTGCTCGGCGGTCGGGTCCGCCACCCCGTCGGGGTAGACCCGCTGCCCGTAGCGCATCGCGTCGAACTTGGCCAGGTTGCTGCTGGCCTCGCTGGGCAGGATCAGGTAGTAGGCGGCCAGCGCGGCGTCGAAGCTCGGGCAGGAGACCTCGACGACCTCGGCGCCCGCCCCCTCGAGCAGCTCGACAGCCTGCTCGAACCGGGCCCGGACCCCGGGCTGGTAGCCCTCGCCGCCCAGCTCCCGGACCACCCCGATCCGCAGGCCCGCCACTCCCGCGGTCACGCCCTCACGGGCGGCGGCCACCAGCGGCGGCACGGGATCGGTCAGCGACGTGGAGTCCATCGGATCGTGGCCGCCGATCGTCTGGTGCAGCAGCGCGGCGTCCAGGACGCTGCGGGCGCACGGGCCGGCCTGGTCCAGGCTGCTGGCGAGGGCGACCAGCCCGTAGCGGGAGACCCCGCCGTAGGTCGGCTTGACCCCGACCGTGCCCGTGACCGCGGCCGGCTGCCGGATCGACCCGCCGGTGTCCGTCCCGACGGCCAGTGGCGCCTCGAACGCGGCGACCGCGGCGGCCGAGCCCCCTCCGCTGCCGCCGGGGATCCGCGAGGTGTCCCAGGGGTTGCGGGTGGCGCCGTACGCGGAGTGCTCGGTGGACGAGCCCATCGCGAACTCGTCCATGTTGGTCTTGCCGAGGATCACCAGCCGCGCCTCGCGCAGCCGCCGCACCACGGTGGCGTCGTACGGCGGGATCCACCCCTGGAGCACGCGGGACCCGCAGGTCGTGGGCATCCCACGGGTGGCCATGACGTCCTTGACCGCGATCGGGACGCCGGCCAGCACCGGCAGGGCCTCACCGGCGGCCCGGGCGGCGTCCACCGCCGCGGCCTCGGCCAGCGCCGCCTCCGCGGCGACGTGCAGGAAGGCGTGCACGCGGCCGTCCACCGCGTCGATCCGCTCCAGGTGGGCGCCGACCACCTCGACCGCGCTGACGTCGCCGGCCGCGAGCATCTCCGCGAGCTCGGCGGCTCCGTGCCGGATCAGGTCGGACGACTGGGCCGACTCCCGGGCCATCAGTCCTCCTCCAGGA
>JBKPQU010000357.1:0-4745 GCA_046734255.1 Actinomycetota bacterium | reverse complement strand
GTGCGGCACCGGGGCGTCCGGGGCGATCCGGCGGACCCGGCCATGGACGTGCTGGTCGAGGATCACGTCGCCGACCACCAGCACCCTCATCGGACGGCCCCCGCGATCATCGACTGGCCGTCCTGGCGGCCGCCATCCGGGAGGTGCCGCTCGAGCGCGGCGCACAGCCCGTGCACCGCAACGAGATGCGCCTCCTGCACCGCGGTCGCGGAAGGGCTGTGCACGGCGAGCGCGCTGTCGGCGGCCTCGGCCAACGGGTTGGGGGAAGGACCGGTCATGGCCCAGACCTGCACGCCGGTGCGGCGGGCACTGTCGACGGCCTGCAGCAGGTTGGGGCTGCGCCCGCTGGTGGACAGCATCAGCAGCACGTCACCCCGCCGGCCGTGGGCCTCGACCTGGCGGGCGAAGACGTGCGGAAACCCGAAGTCATTGCCGATCGCCGTGACGCTCGAGGTCTCCGCGTTCAGTGCGATCGCTGACAGGGCTGGTCGTGAGGTCTGGAAGCGCCCCGTGAGCTCCGCGGTGAGATGCTGCGCCTCGGCCGCGCTCCCGCCGTTCCCGGCCACCAGCAGCCGGCCCCCGCCGCTCAGCACCATCGCCAGCGTGCGCCCCCATGACTCCAGCAGCGGCTCCTGCCGTTGCAGGTCCAGCAGCGCCGCACGCAGGTCCGCGAGGTGGTCCCGCAAGGTGCCGAAGCCGCTCATCCTGCAACCCACCCGGCCATCGCCTGGCCCGGGATCGTCGCCGGTCGTGACCAGGTCGCTCGATCGCGCGTGCGCAGGTAGACGCCCTCGGTGGCCTCGGCCACCCCCGGCCAGCCGTAGCGTTCGGCGGCCAGCAGGGATCCCGCCCGGCCCATCTCCGCCGCCCGCGCGGGGTCGGCGGTGAGCCGGAGCAGCGCGTCGGCCAGCCGGTCCGGTCGTCGCGGCGGCACGTGGACGCCGGTGACGCCGTCCACGACCGTGTCGAGCATCCCGCCGACCGCCGAGGCGATCACCGGCAGACCGCAGGCCATCGCCTCCACCGGGACGATGCCGAACGGCTCGTACCAGGGGACGCTGACCAGGACGTCCGCCGAGCGGAGCAGCGCGGGCACCTGGCTGCGACCGATCCGCCCGGTGAACCGGACGCGTTCGGCGACGCCCGCGTCCCGGGCCACGGTGAGCAGCCTGCGGACCTCCGGGTCGCGGGTCAGCTCCGCCCGCGAGGGTCCGCCGGCAATCACGAGTTCGAGGTCGCCCGACCTCTCCTCGCTCCGAGCCGTCCCGCCCCGGCTCAGCAGGGCAAGAGCCAGGATCACGGTGTCGAGCCCCTTGCGTTCCACCATCCGGCCCAGGCACACGACGCGTCCGCGCTCGGCGCGTGGCCAGGCCGGTCCCTGCGGCGTGAAGGTCCTGAGGTCGACCCCGCAGGGCACCACGTCGATGTCGGCTCGCGCCGCGCCCATCCGGATCAGCTCGCTGACCTCGTCCGAACAGGTGGCGATCACCCCGTCCGCACGGCAGGCCAGCAGGTACTCGGCGTGCAACCGTTCGGGTGGGCTGGTGTCGGCCTCCGGCTGATGCCGGTGCTTCACTGTGCCGAGTGCGTGGAAGGTCTGGATGTACGGCAGGTCGAGGTCGTACGCGGCGGGCATGGCCGCGACACCGGACATCCAGAAGTGGCCGTGCACGACGTGCGGCCGCCACAACTTCCAGGCACGCCGCAACCGGTCGCCAAATTCCGGCATGAGCGGCGCCAGCTCGTCGCGCGGAATCGGTCGAGCGGGTCCGGCGTCCACGTGCTCGACGTCGACGCCCGTCCGCATCGCCACCGAGACCGGCTGGTCCGGGAACTCCCGTCTGGTGTAGACCACCACCTGGTGGCCACGATCGGCCAACGCACCGGCGAGCGCCGCCACGTGGACGTTCTGCCCGCCCGCCTCGCTGCCACCGAGCCTGCCGTCGAGCACCGCCAGCGGGCTGGCATGTTCGGAGACCAAAGCGATCTTCACGTAACCACCTCCTCGAAACACTGCGCCAGCAGCCGATCCCAGTCCTGGACGAACCGCTGCAGGCCGAAACGGGACAGCGCCGCCCGGCGAGCGGCCAGGCCCTGCTCGCGGGCCAGGCCGGGGTCTTCGCACAGCCGCTGGGCTGCATCCGCGAGCCGGCGAACGTCCGCGCTGACCAACCCCGCGCCGGGCGGGACGGCCTCGGCCGCCGCCGTCGCGGCCAGGACGAGCACCGGCATGCCGAGCGCCATCGCCTCGATCAGTGCGAGCCCCAGGCTGGTCCAGCGGTAGGGATGCAGGTAGGCACGGTGCGCAGGCAGCCGGGCATGCAACTCGTGCTGCGGCAGGTCCTCGTGCAACCCGATCAGGCCGGTCCGGAAGGTCCCGGCCACGCCGTCCAGTCCCATCCCGTACAGCTCGACCGGAACCCGCTCCGCCACCCGGGCGGCCAGGTCCACGCCGGCCACCCGGCGGCGCCGGACCGGCTCGTTCACCACGACCGCGAGCGAGCGGCGTTCCCCCGTCCACCGGTATCCCGGGTCGGGGATGCCGTGCTCGATCACGCTCACCGGCGCGCGCCCGTTGTCCCACATCGCCGCGTTGAAGGCGGTGACATGCACCAGCGGGATGTCGTCCCGGTCCGCCAGGGCGTGCCGCCAGCCGTTCACGTCCCCCCGGGGGGTGTTGTGCTCCACGTAGACCGTGCGTAGATCACGGCCCGGACGGCGGCCGGTCCACTCCTCGATCAGGTGGAGCTCGCGCTCCCGCTGGACCACCGCCACGTCGATCTCGGTGTGCCGCAACAGCTCCGGGGGAATCTCGACGGCGCGGTCGGGCCACGGGTAGGTGCGGGCCCGGCCGCGTCCGTCGGGGCCGCGGTCCGGCAGCACGGGCACCAGGTAGGTGTGCGGCCCCTGGACGAACGACGTCATCCAGGAGCCGTGCACGTGCCAGGCCAGGATCCTCATCGGACCGCCCTCGGCCGGTGCGGGGAGTAGCCGCCGGCGCTCGCGGGTGCCGGTGGACCGGCCAGGTCGTGCACCGCGGCGACCACCTGGTCGGCGCTCACGCCGGACAGGCACGGGTGCCCGGGAACCGGGCAGCTCCGGGCGCGGCTCCCGCGGCACGGCGCGCTCTGGTCGCCGAGCACCCGCACCGGCACGTTCCAGGGGCGCCACCGCCCCGCCGGGACGACGGGGGAGAACAGCGAGACCACCGGCGTCCCGACGGCCGCGGCCAGGTGCGCGGGTCCGGTGTTGCCGACCACGACGCAGGACGCGCGGCCGAGCACCGCGGCCAGATCCGGAAGGCTCGTGCGGCCGCCCAGGTCGATGCCCGTGCCGGCGGACACCTCCCGGGTCAGCCCCCGCTCGCCGGGCCCACCAGTCACCACCACCGCCCAGCCGGCGGCGTCCAGGGCCTTGACCAGCAGCGCCGCGTGCCCGGCCTGCGGGGCCCGGGCCGGTACCGAGGCGCCGGGGTGGACGACGACGTACGGCGTGGCCGGCAGCTCGACCGGGAGGTCGCCGGCATCGGGCAGCCGTACCGCGAGGCGGCCTTCGTCCGCCGGGTCCGGCGGGAACCCGCACGCCTCCACCAGGTCCAGTGCCCGCTCCACCTCGTGCCCCTCCTTCGGACGGTGCCGCAGGTCGAGCAACGACCCGGGGTAGTCCCGGCTGACGGCGCCGATCCAGGGCACGCCGGCCAGCCGGAGCAGCAGCGCGGCCGGCAGGGCGCTCTGGTGGTCGGAGGTGAGCACCACCGCGGCGTGGAATGCCCTGCGCCGCAGGGAGTCCACCAGCCGGCGGGTGGACGGCGGATCGACCGGAGGCGGGTCGAACCCGGTCCACGGGCAGGGCCACAGCAGGATCTCGGTGACACCGGGCAGCAGCCGAGCGGCCTGCTCACCCTGCGGGGAAACCAGCAGGCTCACCCGCGCCCACCGGGCGACGGCCCGGATCGCGGGTCCCGCCAGCAGCACGTCGCCGTCGCTGTCCAGCCGCACGACCAGCACGCGGTCACGCGGCGGCCCGCTCACCATGCCACCCCGGCGAAACCGGCGCAGGAGCCGGTCGCTGCTCGGGGCTCCCAGCGCGGGCGCACGGCGTATCCGGGCCCGCTGCGGACCTCGCCCAGCACGATGTCCACCGCGTCCGCCAGCCGCCGGGCGACGTCCGGGGCCGCGGCGATCTCCTCGACCCGGGTGGCCGGACCGGGGACGAGGATGCCGCGGGCGCCGGCCGCCACTGCGGCGTCGACGTCCGCCCCGATGTCCCCGATCACGATCACCTGGCGCGGGGGTACGCGCAGCGCGGCCGCCGCCGCCCGCACCAGCCCGGCCGCGGGCTTGCGGCAGGCGCATCCCTCCCCGGGTGCATGGGGGCAGACCTGCCAGTCGTCGAACGGCCCGAGCAGCTCCTCGACCCGGGCATTCACGGCGTCCACCTGGGCGCGGGTGAGCAGGCCGCGCCCGATGCCCGACTGGTTGGTGATGACGCCGATCCGCAGGCCGGCCGCCCGCAGCCGGTCGAGCGCCGCCCGGGCGTCGCGAACCGGGCGGACGGCGCGGGGGTCGCCGTTGTACGGCACGTCCTCGACCAGCGTTCCGTCGCGGTCCAGCAGCACGGCGCGGGGTGCGCCCGGCCACGGCCGGGCCCCGAGGTACCGCACGGCGCCGGCCAGCCGCCACGCCACGGCGAGCGGCGGGATCGCCGGCGAGGTCGCGAGCATCGTCGCGACCTCGGCACGGGTC
>JBKPQU010000356.1:0-16094 GCA_046734255.1 Actinomycetota bacterium | reverse complement strand
TGCTGCTGGTCGCCGTCGTGTTGTGGCAGGGCGCCACCCAGGCCATCCGGGTCGCCAAGTGGCGGCGGCTCGCGCCGGGCGTGAGCGCCCGAGGCCTCCTGCGCCCCGCCGTGGCCGTCTCGTCCACCGCCACGCTGGCCGCCGCCGACACCGCGGCCAGCGGCGCGGGAGCCCACGACGTCGTCGTCCTCGACATCTACGGGCGTCCCGCCGCGATCATCGACCAGCAGGCGGCCGCCAGCGTGCCCAGGCAGCGGATCGGGATCGTGCCCGCGTCCGCGGTGGCCAACCCGGTTCCCGCCGAGGCGGTGATCGGCCTCGACCTCGTCGGCGAGCGCCTGATCGAGACCCTGGAGAGTGCGCCGCACCCCCGGTACGTCGTGCTCGACGCCTCGGGGCGCGTGGCCGGGATCCTCGCCTGGGAGGACGTCGCGGCGGCGGTCGGCGTCCGCTGACCCCTGCCTAGACTCGAGCGTCGTGAGCGCCGCGTCTCCGAAGCCGCCGTCCGAGGCCGAGCAGCCGGCCGGGGCGGCGCTGCGCCGGGGGCCGTTCCGGGCCGGGGACCGGGTGCAGCTGACGGACCCCAAGGGCCGGCTGCACACGATCACGCTGGCCGCGGGCAGGGACTTCCACACCCACAGCGGGCGTTTCTCGCACGACGCGCTGATCGGGCGGCCCGAGGGCACGGTGGTCGTCACGAACACCGGCGCGGAGTACCTCGCCCTGCGGCCGCTGCTGGCGGACTACGTGCTGTCGATGCCGCGTGGCGCGGCGGTGGTCTACCCCAAGGACGCCGGGCAGATCGTGGCGATGGCGGACATCTTCCCCGGCGCCCGGGTGGTCGAGGCGGGGGTGGGGTCAGGGGCGCTGACGATGTCGTTGCTGCGCGCCGTCGGCGACCGGGGCGTGCTGCACTCCTTCGAGCGCCGCGCGGACTTCGCCGAGATCGCCCGGGTGAACGTCTCGACCTTCTTCGGCGGCCCGCACCCTGCCTGGCGGCTGACCGTGGGCGACCTCGCCGAGCGCCTGTCCGAGACCGGGGCGGACGGGGAGGCGGACGGCGAGGTTGACCGGGTCGTGCTGGACATGCTGGCGCCCTGGGACTGCCTGCCGGCGGTGGCCCGGTCGCTGGCGCCCGGCGGGGTGGTGATCTGCTACGTGGCCACCGCGACCCAGCTGTCCCGGGTGGCCGAGGCATTGCGCGAGGACGGGCGGTTCACCGAGCCGTCGGCCTGGGAGTCGATGGTCCGCGGGTGGCACCTGGAGGGCCTGGCGGTCCGGCCGCAGCACCGGATGGTCGGCCACACCGGCTTCCTGATCACGGCCCGGAGACTGGCCGACGGCGTGGCGCCCCCGCAGCGGCGCCGCCGTCCCGCCCCGTCCGCCAAGGCGGGCGGCCAGGGGGCCGACCCGACCTGGGGGACGTGGTCGGAGGAGGACTTCGCCGAGCGGCCCGTCTCGGCGCGGAAGATCCGCCGGGTGCACCGGGAGCTGGGCCAGGCCCCGGGGGAGGACCCGCCGCCCGATGAGGGGGCACCCGGGTAGGGGTCGGAAGCCCCCGGACGGGCGACCCGCAAAACGCTCATTATCTCGCAGCGACGGCCGACAGGGGGACGGCGTCGGCTGCGACGAAGGTCTCCCGCGACGTAGCCGGAGGTGTCACACATATGGCCCGCCCGTCGGGTTACTGTCGAGTTGACCGGCTCCGCCAGACGGGAGGTGCCAGCGATGAACGGTCCGGATGATTTCGGCTCCGAAGAGGCCGCGCTGCGCCAGGAGCTTGCGCGCCTGCGGGAGGAGGTCGAGGTGCTGCGGGCGGGGCGCACCGGCGGCCTGGCCAGCGAGCAGATCGCCCGCCTGCGTGCTCAGGTGCACCAGCTGACCACCCAGAACGAGCGGCTCACCTCGACGCTCCGGGACGCCCGCGAGCAGATCGTCGCGCTCAAGGC
Source organism: Actinomycetota bacterium (assembly GCA_046734255.1). Lineage (GTDB taxonomy): Bacteria > Actinomycetota > Actinomycetes > Actinomycetales > Kineosporiaceae > JBKPQU01. Next base: position 14,145 of record JBKPQU010000356.1, on the reverse strand, counting down.
CGAGGTGGACAGGCTGGCGCAGCCCCCGAACACGTTCGGCATCTACCTCGGCGAGGCCGAGGAGGGCACGGTCGAGGTGATGTCCTCCGGCCGCAAGATGCGGGTGGCGGTCAGCCCCTCGATCGAGGTCGAGACGCTGAAGCCCGGCCAGGAGGTCATGCTCAACGAGACCTTCAACGTGGTCGCCGTCCGGGAGTACGAGCGCTCCGGCGAGATCGTCGTGATCAAGGAGCTGCTGGACGACGACCGGGCGCTGGTCGTGGCGCACGCCGACGAGGAGCGGGTCGTGCACATCGCCGGCCCGCTGCGGGACACCAAGCTGCGCGTCGGCGACGCCCTGACCATGGACGCCCGGTCGAGCTTCGTCTTCGAGAAGGTGCCGAAGGCGGAGGTGGAGGAGCTTGTGCTGGAGGAGCTCCCGGACATCGAGTACTCCGACATCGGCGGCCTCGGGCCGCAGATCGAGCAGATCCGCGACGCCGTCGAGCTGCCGTTCCTGCACCCCGACCTGTTCCGCGAGCACGGGCTGAAGCCGCCCAAGGGCGTGCTGCTCTACGGCCCGCCCGGGTGCGGCAAGACGCTGATCGCCAAGGCTGTGGCGCGCTCGCTGGCCAAGAAGGCGGCCGAGGTCACCGGCCAGAAGGAGGCCCGGAGCTACTTCCTCAACATCAAGGGACCCGAGCTGCTGAACAAGTACGTCGGGGAGACCGAGCGGCACATCCGGCTGATCTTCGCGCGGGCGCGGGAGAAGGCCGGCGAGGGGACGCCCGTGGTCGTGTTCTTCGACGAGATGGACTCCCTGTTCCGCACCCGTGGCTCGGGGGTGTCCAGCGACGTCGAGACCACCGTGGTACCGCAGCTGCTGTCCGAGATCGACGGCGTCGAGCGGCTGGAGAACGTCATCGTGATCGGCGCCTCGAACCGCGAGGACATGATCGACCCGGCGATCCTGCGGCCCGGTCGGCTGGACGTGAAGATCAAGATCCAGCGCCCGGACGCCGAGGCCGCCCGCGACATCTTCTCCAAGTACCTCACCCCGGAGCTGCCGCTGCACCCGGTCGATCTGGCCGAGCACGGCGGCTCGGCCCAGGCCTGCGTCGAGGCCATGATCCAGCGGGCCGTCGAGCGGATGTACTCCGAGACCGAGGAGAACCAGTTCCTCGAGGTGACCTACGCCAACGGCGACAAGGAGGTCCTCTACTTCAAGGACTTCAACTCGGGCGCGATGATCCAGAACATCGTCGACCGGGGCAAGAAGACCGCGATCAAGGACTTCCTCGACACCGGCCAGCGCGGGATCAGGGTCGACCACCTGCTCAACGCCTGCGTCGACGAGTTCAAGGAGAACGAGGACCTGCCGAACACCACCAACCCCGACGACTGGGCCCGGATCTCGGGCAAGAAGGGCGAGCGGATCGTCTACATCCGCACGATCATCCAGGGCAAGCAGGGCAGCGAGCCCGGCCGCTCGATCGACACGGTCCCGAACACCGGCCAGTACCTCTGAGCCGAGTCAGCGGGCGAGCTGGGTCGCCGGCGGCGTGGCGTCGGCGCGCTGCGCGGGCAGCTGTTCGAGGCACCGCGAGCACACCGGCGCCAGCGCCAGCGGATCCACTCCAGCGGGTTCCCCGGCAGCGACCTGTCGGCCGCAACGACAGGTCGCTGCCCGGCGTAGCCGCATGGCGGCACGTCCCTGAGCTGCCAGCCCCGTGGTGGACATGTCACCCAGTGTCGGCCATTTCCGGACGCGACGCCGGGGGTTCGGGCAATCTCCCCCGTACGACGGACGGCCCCCGCGGTCCGGCCCGGAACTCGTGCGGTCGCCGTCCTTCCGTAGGCTGAATTCATGACGGCGCGCCGGGTGATGGGCATCGAGACCGAGTACGGGGTATCGGCGCCCGCGGAGCCGTCGGCGAACGCGATGCTGCTGTCCAGCCAGGTGGTCAACGCCTATGCCGCCCCGCTGGGCAGCCGGGCGGGGCGTGCCCGGTGGGACTACGAGGACGAGGCGCCGCTGCGCGACGCCCGCGGCTGGGAGCTCAGCCGCGATCTCGCCGACTCCGGCCAGCTCACCGACGTCCCCGACGACCCGGGGCTGGCCAACGTCATCCTCAGCAACGGCGCCCGGCTGTACGTCGACCATGCCCACCCTGAGTACTCCTCGCCGGAGGTGACCAACCCGCGGGACGCCGTCCTGTGGGACAAGGCGGGGGAGCAGGTGATGCTCGAGGCGGTACGCCGGATCGCCCGGACGCCCGGGCTGGCCGCGATCAACCTGTACAAGAACAACACCGATAACAAGGGCGCCTCGTACGGCACGCACGAGAACTACCTCATGCGCCGGGAGACGCCGTTCGCCGACATCGTCAAGCACCTGACACCGTTCTTCGTCTCCCGGCAGGTGATCAGCGGCGCCGGGCGGGTGGGGATCGGCCAGGACGGATCCGGCGCCGGCTTCCAGATCTCGCAACGGGCCGACTTCTTCGAAGTCGAGGTCGGACTGGAGACGACGCTCAAGCGGCCGATCATCAACACCCGGGACGAGCCGCACGCCAGCGCGGACCGGTACCGGCGGCTGCACGTGATCATCGGGGACGCGACCCAGTGCGAGGTCGCGACGCTGCTCAAGCTGGGCACGACCGCGCTGGTCCTGCACCTGATCGAGGAGAGGGGGTTCACCCGGGACCTGGGCATGGAGCGTCCGGTGGCGACGCTGCACGCCGTCTCGCACGACCCGTCGCTGCGGCGGCTGGTCAGCCTCCGCGACGGCACGTCGATGACCGCCGTCCAGCTGCAGTGGCTGTTCTACGAGCAGGTGGACAAGTTCCTCGCCGACCGTTACGGCGACGACCTGGACGAGCAGACCCAGGACGTCATGCGCCGCTGGGAGAGCGTGCTGTCCCGGCTGGAGACCGACCGCACGTCCTGCGCCCGCGAGCTGGACTGGGTGGCCAAGCTGCGGCTGCTGGAGGGCTTCCGGGAGCGGGAGGGGATCAGCTGGGACGCGGCGCGGCTGCAGCTGATCGACCTGCAGTGGGCCGACGTCCGCCCGGAGAAGGGGCTCTACCAGCGGCTGGCCGCGCGTGGCCAGGTCGAGCGGCTGCTGTCCGAGGAGGAGGTGGCGCGCGCCGTGCACGAGCCGCCCCAGGACACCCGCGCGTACTTCCGCGGCCGCTGCCTGTCCCGGTACGGCGAGCACGTGGCGGCCGCCTCGTGGGACTCGGTGATCTTCGACATTCCGGGCCGCGGAGCGCTGCAGCGGGTCCCGACCCTCGACCCGCACCGCGGCACCCGCGAGCACGTGGGTGCGCTGCTGGACCGCTGCGAGAGCGCGGCAGAGCTGTTGGAGGCACTGGCCGCCCAGTAGCGGTCTGCACCGGCCGGACAGCGCCTAGGATCGAAGCAGCGACCACGAGGCCGAGGAGGCACCGATGCCCGGTCAGGAGCAAGACCGTCCCGGACGCCGCGGCGACGACCCTGAGGACGCCCCGGCCCCGGCCGCGCCGCAGACCCAGGTCCGCGACGATGACGTCGACGCCATCCTCGACGAGATCGACGAGGTGTTGGAGAGCAATGCCGAGGAGTTCGTCAAGGGCTTCGTGCAGAAGGGCGGGCAGTGATCCCAGCCGCGACGGTCCGCGGGCGTTGCTGCGCGGGCCACGTGCCCGCCGGATAGGGTCGGGTCCGTGACCGAAGCCCACGGCAGTCCGCTCAGTTCCGGGCGGCTGCCCGCGTCCTTTCTCACCCCGGGCTCGGCGTCTTTCACCGACTTCCTCGCCGCGCAGGCGGCCCACCTGCTGCCCGGCGAGCGGCCGCTGCCGCCCGGGCCGCCGCCCGTCGTGCCGCACGCGACCACGATCGTCGCAATGACCTTCGCCGGCGGCGTGCTGATGGCCGGAGATCGCCGGGCGACGATGGGCAACGTGATCGCCCACCGGGAGATCGAGAAGGTGTTCCCCGCGGACGAGTACTCCTGCGTCGGGATCGCCGGGACCGCCGGCCTGGCCACCGAGCTGGTCCGGCTGTTCCAGGTCGAGCTGGAACACTACGAGAAGATCGAGGGCGCGCTGCTGTCGCTGGACGGGAAGGCCAACCGGTTGTCCACGATGATCCGCGGCAACCTTGGGCTGGCGATGCAGGGGCTGGCCGTGGTGCCGCTGTTCGCCGGCTTCGACCTGGACCGGGACATCGGCCGGATCTTCTCCTATGACGTCACCGGCGGCCGGTACGAGGAGCGCGACCATCACGGCGTGGGCTCCGGCTCGCTGTTCGCCCGCGGGTCGTTGAAGAAGCGCTGGCGGCCGGGGCTGGACGCGGACACCGCCGTCCAGGTGGCGGTCGAGGCCCTGCAGGACGCCGCGGACGACGACTCGGCCACCGGTGGCACCGACGGCTACCGGCACATCTACCCGGTGGTCGCCACGGTGACCGCCGAGGGCTACCAGCGGCTGCCGGACGAGCAGGTCGCCGTGGCCGTGGCTGCCATCCGGGAGAACACCCGGCAGGAGGAGAGCGGGGAGGGACGGCCGTGACGATGCCGTTCTACGTCCCCCCGGAGCAGCTGATCAAGGATCGGGCGGACTTCGCCCGGCGCAACGTGGCCCGCGGCCGGCCGGTCGTCGTGCTCGGCTACGACGGCGGGATTGCCTTCGTCGCGGAGAACCCGTCCCGGGCCCTGCACAAGGTGAGCGAGATCTACGACCGGATCGCGTTCGCCGCGGTCGGCCGGTACAACGAGTTCGAGAACCTGCGGGTGGCCGGGGTGCGCTACGCGGACCTGCGCGGCTACTCCTACGACCGCAGCGACGTCACGGCGCGCGGCCTGGCCAACGCCTACGCCCAGACGCTCGGCACGGTGTTCATCCAGGAGTCCAAGCCGCTGGAGGTGGAGATCGTCGTCGCCGAGGTCGGCCTGCAGGTCGAGGGCGACCAGATCTACCGGCTGACCTTCGACGGCTCGGTCACCGAGGAGCACGGCTTCGTGGCCATGGGCGCGGCGTCCGAGCAGGTCACGACCGCGCTGCAGGAGCGGTGGCAGCCCGGGATGGCCCTGTCGGACACGCTCGGGCTGGCGGTCGAGATGCTCTCCCGCGACCCGGCCGGCGGCACCCCGCGGGCGCTGGAGTCCTCCCAGCTCGAGGTGGCGGTCCTGGACCGGCTGCGGCCGCGGCGGGCCTTCCGCCGGCTGGCCGGGGTCCTGCTGGACCGGCTGCTGCGACCCGACGACCCGACGACCGACGTCCCGCACACCGACGAGCCGCGCCCCGGGCTGCACGACACGCTGACCGGCGACCCGGACACCCCGGAGACGCCCGAGGCCCCCGAGACCGGGGAAGGGTGACCGGATCGTCTGGTTCGGCCGGGGGAGAGCAGGGCGGGGCAGGCGGAACTTCCTCTCCGGGGTCCAGGTCTGGCGTCGGGGCACACCCGGACGCCTACAGTGGGTGGATGGATCGCCGAATCTTCGGGCTGGAGACGGAATTCGGCGTGACGTGTGCCTTCGACGGCCAGCGCAAGCTCTCCCCGGACGAGGTCGCACGCTACCTGTTCCGCAAGGTGGTCTCCTGGGGCCGCTCGAGCAACGTCTTCCTGCGCAACGGCGCCCGGCTGTACCTCGACGTGGGCTCGCACCCGGAGTACGCCACCCCTGAGTGCGACGACGTCCGCCAACTGGTGATCCACGACCGGGCGGGGGAGCGCATCCTCGAGGGCCTGCTGGTGGACGCCGAGCGCCGGCTCAACGAGGAGGGGGTGGCCGGCGAGGTTTTCCTGTTCAAGAACAACACCGACTCCGCTGGCAACTCCTACGGCTGCCACGAGAACTACCTCGTCTCGCGGCACGGCGAGTTCGGCCGGCTGTCCGACGTGCTGATCCCGTTCCTGGTCACCCGGCAGATCGTGGTCGGGGCGGGCAAGGTCCTACAGACCCCGCGGGGCGCCGTGTACTGCCTGTCCCAGCGCGCCGACCACATCTGGGAGGGCGTGTCCAGCGCGACCACCAGGTCCCGGCCGATCATCAACACCCGGGACGAGCCGCACGCGGACGCCGAGCGCTACCGGCGGCTGCACGTGATCGTCGGCGATTCCAACATGTCCGAGACCACGACGCTGCTCAAGGTCGGCGCCACCGACCTCGTGCTCCGGATGGTCGAGGCCGGTGTCGTGATGCGCGACCACACGCTGGAGAACCCGATCCGGGCGATCCGCGAGATCAGCCACGACCTGACCGGACGCCGCCGGGTGCGGCTGGCCAACGGCCGCGAGGCGAGCGCGCTGGAGATCCAGGAGGAGTACCTCTCCCGGGCGCGGGACTTCGTGGAGTCCCGAGGGCTGCGCACCGACGTGGTCAAGCGGGTGCTCGACCTCTGGGAGCGGGGGCTGCGCGCGGTCGCGAACGGCGACCTCGGCCTGGTCGACCGCGAGATCGACTGGGTGATGAAGTACCGGCTCGTGGAGCGCTACCGGGCCCGGCACAACCTTCCGCTGTCCTCCCCGCGGGTCGCCCGGCTCGACCTGGCCTACCACGACATCCACCGCGGCCGCGGGCTGTACTACCTGCTGGCCGGCAAGGGGATGGCCGAGCGGGTCTCCGCGGACATCGAGGTCTTCGAGGCCACCGCCGTGCCGCCGCAGACCACGCGGGCCAAGCTGCGCGGGGACTTCGTCCGGCGCGCGCAGGAGCGCCGCCGGGACTTCACCGTGGACTGGGTGCACCTGAAGCTCAACGACCAGGCGCAGCGGACCGTGCTGTGCAAGGACCCGTTCCGCTCGATCGACGAGCGGGTGGAGCGGCTGATCCAGAGCATGTAGCCGCCCCCACCGCCGGCCCCGCGGCCCCCCGCCTGGCCTGCGTCGCGAGGGCGGTTATCGTGTCCGGGTGCCAGCCGACCCGCGGCCGCCCTCCCGAGCCGCGCGCCGCCCGCCTGCCCTCCTCGCGGTCGCGGGCCTGATGGCCCTCCTCGTCTCGTTGGCCGGCTGCGGCGGCTCGGACTCCGGCGCGGGCGCGACCCCGGTGACGAGCCTCGACGCGGTCACCGTCAACGGTGCCAAGGGGGCCAAGCCCACGGTGAAGTTCGCCCACCCCTTCTCGGTCAGCCAGACCGACCGCCGGGTGCTGATCGCCGGTAGCGGTTCGACCGTCGTCCGCGGCCAGCGGGTCAGCATCGACTACGTCGGGATCAACGGCACCGACGGCAGGGAGTTCGACAGCTCCTACGGCAAGCAGCCGACCAGCTTCATGATCGACTCAAGTCAGGTGATCAAAGGGTTCGCCTCGGGGCTGGCCGGGGTGAAGGTCGGATCCCGGGTCCTGCTGGCGATACCGCCGAAGGACGCGTACGGCGTCCGCGGCGTTCCCGCCGTGGGCATCGGCCCGACCGACACCCTGATCTTCGTGATCGACGTCCGGGCCTCGAACAAGGTGCTGTCCAGGGCGGAGGGCACCACGGTCGCCCCCAGGTCGGGGCTGCCCGTGGTCAAGCGGGACGCCAAGGGGAAGCCCACGATCACCCTGCCGGGGACGAAGCCCCCGACCTCGCTGGTCGTCCAGCCGCTGATCACGGGCAAGGGGCCGAAGGTGAAGTCCGGCCAGACGGTCACCGTCCAGTACACCGGGGTGATCTGGCCGGGCGGCAAGGTGTTCGACTCGTCCTGGGTCCGCGGCACGCCCGCCCAGTTCCCGATCGGCGTGGGGAAGGTGATCTCCGGCTGGGACGAGGCGCTGGTCGGCAAGACCGTCGGCAGCGAGATCCTGATCGTCGTCCCGCCGGACAAGGGCTACGGCGCCGCCGGCAACGCGCAGGCCGGGATCAAGGGAACCGACACCCTGGTGTTCGTGGTCGACATCCTCGACGCGGCCTAGGCAGGCCCTTCCGGGGGTGCGAGCAGGTCGGCGGCGTGGCGGCCGGCCGCTGCGGTCGCGAGGAACGCCGCCGGGTCGTCGTCCAGCCCGCGGCGCATCGTGGAGTGCTCCACCGGGCTCGTCGCCAGCGCCTCGGCCAGGCCGTCCAGCGGGACGTCGACCCGGCGGTGCGGGCCGCGGGGGGCCACCAGCTCGCCCACCTGCTCGGCGACGCGGTCGCCGAAGGCGCCGCCGAACATCGGCACGACGAGGTCGGCCGGCGCCAGCGCGACCCGGCCGTAGGCGGTCAGCGAGTGGTGCGAGACACCCCGGTGCCGCTCCCGGGCGTCGGCCTCGGAGACGCGCAGGGCAGCGACCGGTCGCCCGCGCAGCGCGGCCACCGCGTTCACGGCCTCGCCCGCGGCCACCCCGGAGAACCCCCACCGGGTGCCGGTGCCGAGGTTGCCCGGCCCCTGGGCGAGGACGGCGACATCGGCACCGACCACCAGCCGGGCGGCGAGCAGCGCGGTGTGCACGGTGACGGCCTCGAGGTCCCCGCCGAAGGCCTGCCCCGCGGTCACGCAGGCCGCCAGCCAGCCCGCCTCGCGCAGGCCGGAGACCGTGCGCGAGAACCACGCCGGCAGCGCACCGCCGTCGGTCATCACGTAGGCGACGCGCGCGTCCGGGCGGCGCTCGCGCAGCCCGGCGATCACCGCCGGCAGCGCCGAGTGGAGGTCGGCGACCACCACCGGCATGCCGCCCAGATCGTCGGCGTCGCGCAGGACCTCGTGGTGCGGGGAGTCCTGCTCGTCCGCCCCGAGCACCACGGTCTGCAGCGGGGTGTAACGGGCCTTGACCAGATGCCCGGGACCGACCGGCGGGTCGGCCGGGATCCGGCCGGGGACGGCGACGATCAACGCGTACCCGCCGGTGCCCAGCCCCAGCTCGAGCGCCGAGGCGTTGAGCAGCACCTCCTCACCCGGCTCGGGGCGGCCGACCAGGGCCGGGTAGGCCAGCGCACGGCAGGCGCCGCCGGCGACGTCCACCTCGTACTCGACGGCGCCGTCCCACTCGCGCACGCGTGAGACGACCCGCCCCTCCCGCCAGAGGATCACCCGTACCTCCCGATTCGCAGGCGGCGAGGCTACCTCCGGTAGCGTGACGGCCGATGTCCACCCGCCGCACGGAACGCCTGCTGAACCTCGTGATCTGCCTGCTCGCCACCCGGCGCTGGCTGACCAAGGAGCAGATCCGTGCCGCGGTCCCGCAGTACGCCGACTGCGAGTCCAACGAGGCGTTCGACCGGATGTTCGAGCGGGACAAGGAGAACCTGCGCGAGCTCGGCATCCCGGTGGTCACGGGGCGGGCCAGCGCCTGGTTCGAGGACGAGATCGGCTACCGGATCGACCGGGACTCCTACGCGCTGCCGGAGATCGACTTCACCGCGGAGGAGATGGCGGTGCTCGGCCTGGCCAGCCGGGTGTGGCAGCAGGCGAGCCTGGCGGGGCCGGCCGCCCGGGCGCTGGTCAAGCTGCGGGCGCTCGGGGTGGACACCGAGGACGGGTCGCTGGTCGGGGTCGAGCCGCGGGTGCGCACCACCGAGCCGGCCTTCCAGCCGCTGTACGCCGCCACCCGGGACCGGGCCGAGGTGAGCTTCACCTACCGGAAGCCGTCCGGCGAGGTGGACGAGCGGCACCTGCAGCCGTGGGCCCTGACGAGCCGCAGCGGGCGGTGGTACGTGGTCGGCTTCGACCTCGACCGCGGCGCGTCGCGCGCGTTCCGGCTGTCCCGGGTGGACGGCGAGGTGCGCCGGACCGGTCCTCCGCATGGGTACGAGATCCCCGAACACGTCGATCCGGCCGCGATGGTCGGCGGCAACGACGACCCGGACGACCCCCGGATCGCCCTGCTGCGGGTGCGCCGGGAGCGGTGCGCCGGTCTCCGGCTGCGCGCCGTCCCGCCGGCGGAGCTGGCCGAGGCGGCCCCGGTCGGACCCGAGGTGCCGCCGGACTGGGACATGATCGGCGTGCGGGTCCGTGAGGTCGGCGGGCTGGCCCAGGAGCTGGCCGGCTACGGGGCGGACGTCCTCGTGCTCGACCCGCCCGACCTCCGGGAGTCCGTGATCCGCCGGCTGCGCGGGGCGCTGCAAGCGGTGGAGGCAGGGCTGCCATGAGTTCGCCGACCGACGATGGCGGGCGGCCATGAGCGTCGGGGCATCGGACCGGCTGTCCCGGCTGCTGGCGATGGTCCCGTGGCTGCTGCGCCGGCAGGGGGTGCCGCTGGCCGAGGCGGCCCGGCATTTCGGGATCAGCGAGGCACAGCTGGTCAAAGACCTCGAACTGCTCTTCGTCTGCGGGACTCCCGGTCACATGCCGGACGACCTGATCGAGGCGGACTGGGAGTCGGGGCGGGTCTACCTGGACAACGCCGAGGCGATCGCCCGCCCGGTGCGGCTCGGCCTGGACGAGGCGGTGGCGCTGCTGGTCGGGCTCCGCACGCTGGCGGAGGTCCCCGGGCTGCACGACCGCAGGCCGCTTGAGTCGGCGATGGCCAAGCTGTCGGCCGCGGCGGGGGACGCCGCCGCGGCGGCCGCCGCGGTCTCGATCGATCTGACCGCGGGCGCGCAGGAGGCGGCGCTGAGCGCGGTCGGCGAGGCACTCGCCAGGCGGCGCAGGTTGCGGCTGCGCTACCTGGTGCCGAGCCGCGACGAGACCACCGACCGGGACGTCGACCCGATGCGGCTGACCTCGGTCGGCCGCCGGTGGTACCTGGAGGCCTGGTGCCACCTGGCCGAGGATGTCCGCTTGTTCCGGATCGACCGGGTCGTTCGCGCCGAGGTGCTGCCGGTCGACGGGACGCCGCCGCCGGGTGCCGTGGCTCGGGACGTGGTCAGCGAGCCGCTGTTCCGCCCATCGGAGGACGACGAGGAGGTCACCCTGGATCTGGCGCCCGCGGCGAGCTGGGTGAGCGAGTACTACCCGGTGGAGTCCAGCGAGCCCGGGCCGGACGGCCGGGACCGGGTGCGGCTGCGGGCCGCCGACGTCCGCTGGGTCGCGCGCCTGGTACTCCGGATGGGTGGCGAGGTGACCGTGGTGGCACCGGCGTCGCTGGCCGAACGGACGGCACAGGAGGCCCGCCGAGCGCTGGAGGCCTACTCGGAGGCGTTCACGGACGCCGGCACCGAGACCCGAACGGAGGCCCGGACGGAGGCCCCGACAGAGGCGTAGGGCCCCGGCCGCCCGCGACACGCCAGAGCGGGCAGACGAGTTGTTCGAACCCTGCCGATGCCAAGATGTCGGCAGGGTATAACTGTCCGTACTCAAGGAGTTGCGCACCGCGACCGAAGATGAGGTCAACGGCGACTCGGACGGTCCTGCGGGAGGTGCAACTGACGATGACCACCATCAAGGCCTCGTGCCCGAGCTGCGGCGATGTCGAACTGACGCCGCAGCAGGTGCGCCTCGTCGTCTGCACGGTGAAGAGCTGGTCCTACTACGCATTCATCTGCACCACCTGCGCCGATGAGATCCGCAAGCCGGCCGGCCGGGACGTCGTGGCGCTGCTGATCTCCGGTGGCGTCGTTGCCGAGCCCTGGTCGGTTCCTGCCGAGGCCCTCGAGGAGCACGACGGCCCGGTGCTCAATTACGACGATGTGCTGGATTTCGCGCTCTGGCTCGAGCAGGCCGACCATCTCGCAGCGGCTGCCGCCACGCACGGGTCCGGCCCTCGCCGCACCACCCCCGAGAACGCCGCCTGATCGTCGCTCCGTCCGGTTCGTCCGTTCCGTATCGACTCCGTATCGCCTTTCGCCCTCCCTGTCGCGCTTCCCTCGTGGTGCCCTGTCGCGCTGCCCACGGCGTGACACCGTGGGCCTCCGGTAGGCACGGTGTCACGCCGTGGTCGTCCGGGGTCGGCCTGACGCCGCACGGTCACCGAGGGTCGCCGACGCGCCGATCCGTCGGAGGTCGCAAGCGCAGGCGGTAGCGTGAGCGCGGTGGGCGTCTGGGCGTGGGTACTGATCTGGCTGCTGCTCCTGCTGGGCACGGTCGCCGTGTTCGCGGTGCTCGGGCGCAGCCTGTACCGCAAGGCCGGGGCGCTGGTGCTGGAGCTCGGCAAGGCCGGCGACCAGTTCGCGGCCGTCGCCGAACGCCTGGAGGAGCTCGAGGAGCCCGATCAGGGCTCGGCCGAACCGGCGATTTTCGCCCGGCCGAGCCAGCTCCGCCTGGAACGGCTGCGTCCCCGGCGGGGCCGCCACCGTGCTGTGTCAGGGGCACCGAAAGGAGTGCCCGGCGCATCCGGAAGGTTCGGGACGTAGCATGGCGGCAGCATCCGTCGGTGAGAGGACACCACTATGGCCCGGGGATTGTTCGAGGGCTGGCACCTGCCCATCCTGATTCTCGCCGTCGTCCTGCTCTTCGGCGGCAAGCGTCTTCCGGACGCCGCCCGCGGCCTCGGCCGGTCCTTGAGGATCTTCAAGGCCGAGGTCAAGCAGATGAACGACGAGGAGGTCCCTGCCTCCCAGGCCCCCGCGGCCCCGCCGCGGCCGCCCGAGCCGCTGGAGGGAAGGGTCATGCCGGACGAGCCGAACCGGGCATCGGCGCCGACCCAGCAGCGCCGCGACGCCTGACGGGTAAGCATGGCGCTGCTCACCACGCGGCGGCATTCCAAGGACCCCGAAGGGCGGATGCCCCTCCGGGAACACCTGGCCGAGCTGCGCTCCCGGCTGATCAAGTCGGGTCTCGCGATCGCCGCCGGTGCGGTCGTCGGGTGGTTCATCTACGACCCCCTGCTGCGGACGCTGATGGAACCGCTGCGGGAGATCGCGCGTGAGCGCAACCAGCTGATCACGATCAACTTCGCCGAGGTCACCTCCTCGTTCAACCTCAAGCTCAAGCTGTCGGTGTACCTGGGCGTGGTGGTCGCCAGCCCGGTCTGGCTGTACCAGCTGTGGGCGTTCGTCGTCCCCGGGCTCACCCGCCGGGAGAAGCGCTACTCGATGGGCTTCGTCGCGGTGGCCGTCCCGCTGTTCCTCGCCGGGATGGGCCTGGCCTGGGCGGTGCTGCCGAACGCCGTGCGCTTCCTCACCGACTTCACCCCCCAGGGCGCCACCAACCTGATCAGCGCGGACACCTACCTCACCTTCGTCACCCGGATGATGTTCGCCTTCGGCATCGCCCTGGTGATCCCGCTGTTCCTGGTGGCGCTGAACATGGCCGGCCTGGTCAGCGCGCACACCCTGACCAAGGGGTGGCGGGTCGCGGTGTTCCTGTCGTTCCTGTTCGCCGCGCTCGCCTCACCGACCCCGGACGCCGGCACGATGCTCGCGCTGGCCTTCCCGATCGTCGGGCTGTACATGGCCGCGGTCGGCGTGGCGTGGCTGGTCGACCGGCGGCGGGCGCGGCGTGCGGCGGCGGAGGGCCTGGCCGGCCTGTCCGACGACGAGGCCAGCCCCGTGGAGGAGGCTGGGCCGATCGACGGTCCGAGCTCCGTGTGAGACCCGTGTGAGGGTGGCCCTCGCGGTCAACCCGACCGCGGGCAGGGGGCGTGGTGCGAGGGCCGGTGAGCTCGCCGTCCGGAGCCTGGCCGCCGCGGGGATCGAGGTGGACCTCCTGCGCGGCAGCGACGCCGCTGACCTGGCCGGCCGGATCGCGGCCGGCCTCGCCCGCGGCGCGCAGGCGCTGGTCGTCGTCGGCGGCGACGGGATCGTCAACCTCGGTGTCAACGCCGTGGCCGGCACCGCCGTCCCGCTGGGCGTCGTCCCGGCCGGCACCGGCAACGACGTGGCGCTGGGGCTGGGCATCCCGGTCCGTGACCCATCCCGCGCGGTGGACCTGCTGCGCCGTGACCTGACCGCCGGGGGCCCACCGCGCCAGGTGGACGCCGTCCGGTGCAGCGGCGCGGGACTGCAGCGCTGGTTCGCCGGGGTCCTGGGTGCGGGCTTCGACGCGATCGTCAACGAGCGTGCCGAGGGATGGAGCCGGCCGCGTGGCCGCGCGCGCTACGTGCTGGCGATCGCCCGCGAGCTTCCGGTGTTCCGGCCGCGGGAGTACCAGCTGGACCTCGACGGCGAGTGCTGGGCCACGCGCGCGATGCTGGTGGCGGTGGCCAACGCGCCGTCCTACGGCGGCGGGATGCGAGTCTGCCCGGACGCCCGGATGGACGATGGGCTGCTCGACGTGCTCGTGCTCGAGCCGATCTCGCGGGCGCAGTTCGTCCGGCTCTTCCCCAGGGTCTACTCCGGCGCCCACGTGCAGCACCCGCGGGTCAGGATCTGTCTCTTATACACATCTGACGCTGCCGACGAG
>JBKPQU010000355.1:0-15887 GCA_046734255.1 Actinomycetota bacterium | reverse complement strand
GGCACGGGGAGGGCGTCTGGTGCCGGTCACGGTGAACATCAGCGCCGAGCGCTTCCGGGACGCCCCGCTCACACTCGGCGCAGAGGTGGCGGCCGTCCTTGAGCAGACCTCGTTGCCGCCCGAGATGCTGATCCTGGAGATCAGCGAGCGGACCATCATCGACGATCCGGACCCGGTGGCCGCGGAGCTGCTCGACCTGCGGAAGCTGGGCGTGGGGATGGCCCTGGACGACTTCGGCGCCGGGCACACGTCGCTGACCCACCTGCGCCGGTTGCCGATCGGGATGTTGAAGATCGATCAGGAGCTGATCCGCGGGGTCGGCGACGACACCGACGACATGCGGATCCTGTCCGCGGTCACCACGCTTGCGCACATCCTGGGGATGCGGGTGGTCGCTGAGGGCGTCGAGCGGCCCGAGCAGGTGGCCGTGCTCCAGGAGAGCGGTTGCGACGCGGCGCAGGGGTTCCTGTTCTCGCCGCCGGTCGCGGCCGAGGCGACCGACTCGCTGCTGGTCGAGGCCGCGCGGGTGGTCAGCCTGGCCGCCGGCTAGTTCACGATTCGCGCGCGGCCGCCGGCGCGGCGGTGTGCCAGACTCGCCCGGGTGAGCGCGAGCACCTCGGGCGGCTCGGAGGCCGATCGGCCGCTCTGGCAGTGGAGCGCGACGGAGGTGGTGGCCGCCACGACGGCGGGCACGGTGAGCTGCGCGGAGGTGACCCGCTCGGTCGTCGACCGGATGCGAGCGGCCAACCCCCAGCTCAATGCGGTCACGCTCGACCTCGGGGACGACGCCGTCGCGCGTGCCGCTGCGCTCGACGACGCCTTCGCCCGCGGGGCGGAACCCGGGCCGCTGCACGGCGTCCCGGTCACCATCAAGGACAACATCGACGTCCGCGGCCAGCGGACACCGAACGGCCTGCCCGGCCTGGCAGGGCTGATCGCACCGGACGACTCCCCGGTGACCCGGAGCCTGCTCACCGCCGGGGCGGTGCTGGTCGGCCGCACCAACACCCCCGAGGTGTCCATGCGGCCCACCACGAACAACCCGCTGTACGGCCTGACGCTGAACCCCTGGGACGTGCGGGTGTCATGCGGCGGGTCCTCCGGCGGGGCCGGCGTCGCCGTGCTGGCCGGGTTCTGCGCGATCGGCCACGGCAACGACATCGGCGGCTCTGTGCGGATCCCGGCGCTGCACTGCGGCGTGCCCGGGATCAAGCCCACCCAGGGCCGGGTCCCGGCGTACCTGCCGTCGGCCGCCGCGGAGCGGGTGACGGTGGCCGTGCTGATGTCGGTCCAGGGGCTGCTGGCCCGCACGGTGGCCGACCTCCGGCTCGGCCTCGGGGTGATGGCGGCCGGCGACGCCCGCGACCCCTGGTGGGTTCCCGCACCGCTCCAGGGGCCGCCGGTCGCGCGCCGGGCGGCGGTCCTGCGCGAGCTCGACGACATCCCTGCCCACCCCTCGGCGCAGGCCGCGGTGGAAGGAGCGGCAGGGCTGCTGTCCGCCGGCGGCTACGAGGTCGTGGATGTGGCGGAGAGCGACACCCCCGGGGTCGCCCGGGCGGCCCGGCTGGCCTTCCGCCTGCTGATGAACGACCTCGACCTGCAACTCGGACCCGTGCTCGACCGGATGGGCAGCGAGCAGATGCGCTCGTACTGGCAGGTGGTCCGGGAGCTCAGCGACCCGTACCCGTCGGTCGGGGACTACGTCGACGACCTCGCCGCCCGGACGGCCCTGCTGCGCGAGTGGCTGGTGTTCCTGGAGGAGTACCCCCTGCTCGTGATGCCCCAACTGCTCGGCCCGCTGCTGGACGTGGACGAGGACGTGCGGACACCCCAGGACACCGAGCGGGTCTGGCTCTCGCTCATGCCGAGCATCGCGGTCAACCTGCTCGGGCTTCCCTCGCTGCTCGCTCCCACCGGCCTGTACTCAGGGCTGCCTGCGGGCGTGCAACTGATCTCCTCCCGGTACCGCGAGGACGTCTGCCTGGCTGCCGCGGAGGTGGTCGAGTCGGGCGTGGCGTGCCTGTCGGCCCACCTGTGGGCGCGCGACGGCTGAGCCCGGAACCATTGCGCCGCAAAGGGTTTTGGTTGTCCACAGGTCCATCGCGTTGTCGGTGGAGTGGGGTAGGATTCGAACAGTTGTTCGATCCGCCGAGGAGTTCGAATGTCAGTCGCCACGCTTGCAGCACAGCCGGTGGATGTGGCGTGCCTGCCGGCGGGGGCGCGGTTGGCGGAGGAGCTGGAGGTTCTGGGCGGGAACCTGGCCGATGCTGACACCGACCGGCTGGTGGGGTCGCTGCCGGCGTACGAGCGGTTGGTGGGCTGGGCGCAGGCGGGTCAGTTGGCGGTGATCGCGGAGGTCTCCCGGCGCGAGCACGACCCGCAGAACGATCCGGTGCCGCCCGGGGGGCAGCGGATGGTCCCCGACCCGCGGCAGCGGGTCGTTGCGGAGGTCAGTACCGCGTTGGGGGTGTCGGAGACCACCGGGTGGCGGCGGCTGGAGCTGACCGAAGCCCTGACCCAGCGCTTGCCGGAGATCTTCGATGCCCTGGCCGCAGGCTGGCTGGATCTGGTCCGGGCGCGGGTGGTGGTCGACGAGACCGAGAAGCTCCCCGAGGACGCCGCGCGGCGGGTCGCCGCCCGCGCATTGACCAGCATCCCGACCGGCACGACGGTGTCCGGGTGGCGGGAGCGGGTGCGCCGGCTGGTCGCCCGGCGGGACCCCGAAGCCCTCCGGAAACCGTGCCGCCTGTCCCGGGCCGACCGGGAGGTCTATCTGTTGCAGGACAAGGACGGGCTGGCGACCTTCGGCGCCCTGCTGCCGGAGGCCGACGCGGGCCGGGTCTTCGCCATGGTCGACCTGGTCGCCCGCACCGCCCTGGCCGCCGACCCGATGGACCGGGCCGCGGACAGCGGCCGACGGACGTTGAAGCAGGCCCGCGCCGACGCGTTGGTCGACCTGATCTGCAACCCCGCCACCCTGCCCGCCCTGCCTGCCCCGTCCAGTGGTTCGGGGGAGGCGACCGGCTCCACCCCCATCCCGGAGCCGGTGCAGCCTCCGACCCTGTTGAACATCACCGTGCCGCTCGCCGCCCTCGTGGATGCCCCCGGCGACACTGCGGCAGCGCCGAGCCCGCCGACCAGCGAGACGGGGGAGATCGGCGGGATCGGTGCGGTCAGTGCAGCGGCCGCAAGGGAAGCCGCGTTGACCGCATTGCAGGGAATGGCCGGCGGTCGGGTCGGGGTGCGGTGGATCGGCGTCGACGAACCCACCGGCCGAGCCTTCGCGGTAACGGGGACCACGTACAGTCCGCCGCCGCTGCTGCGGGCGGCGGTGCAGGCGCGGGATCGGACCTGCCGGTTCCCCGGCTGCCGGCGCAACGCCGAGCGCTGCGACCTCGACCACGTCCTGCCCTACCCGCGCGGTGACACCAGTGAGGCGAACCTGGCCTGCCTGTGCCGATACCACCATCGGCTGAAGACCCACGCCCGATGGCGAGTCCGCCGCGGCAATCACGGGGCACTGATCTGGATATCCCCACACGGCGCCAGCTACCTCACCCACCCCGCCACCTGGACCGAACCCGACCCACTCCACCCCAGGCTGGCCGGGTCACCGTCGAGTCCGCAGACACCGCTGGAAGCCACCGGACCCGACTTCCCCCACACCTGGTGGGCCGAACTCCTCGCCGACTGGGACTACGCTCCGGATCATGGGTGAGGGAGGCACTCCGGGGCGGGGGAGTGACCTGGCGCCGATGCCGGTCTGGTTGCGGGTGTTCCTGCTCATCAACGTCGTGCAGGACTTCGCGATCGGCTACGGCCTGATCGCTCCCGCGCACATCGTCGTCCCGCTGAAGGGGCTGACCCCGTTGAACGCGCGGTTCATCGCCGCCCTGTACCTCGGCGGCGGCGTCACCATCCTGCTCGCCGCGCTCGTTCGCCGGGCGGTGGACGCGCGGATCGCGCTGTACGCGTTCGACGTCATCACGGTGCTGGTGCTGGTGATGACGTTCGTCTACTGGCCGCGGTTCACCGTGGACGGCGTGCCGTGGCTGTGGATGACCACCTACGTCGTCGACCCCGTGCTGGCCACGGTTGCGATCCTCGCGCTCGGCCTCGTCCGTCCGGCGGAACCGGGCCGCCATCGGCTGAGCGGCCTGTTCGCCGCCGAGGCCGTGGTCTTCGGTGCCTGCGGCCTCGGGCTGCTGCTCGCCCCGGACGCCGTGCTCGAGGGATGGCCGTGGACGCTCACCCGGCTGCTCGCGCGGGTCTACGCGGCCTTCTTCATCGCATTCGCCGTGGGCGCGGTGCTGTCCGCGCGGGAGCGGCGTGCCGAGGCCCTCCGGCCCTTCGCCGGCGGATCCCTCGCGCTGCTCGTCCTGACGCTGGGCGTCTCGCTGCTGCACCTCGCCCGGTTCGACCACGGCGGGATCCGCTGGCTGTGGTTCACGATCCACGTGCTCGGCGTCGCGCTGTTCGGCTACGCCATCGTGACCCTGCGCCGGCCCACCGCCCGGGCCGTGCCGGCGCCGGGGGGACCGTGACCGGCACCCGGCCGACTCTCGTGCAGGCGTACCTGCTCGCCGTCGGCCTCCTGCTGCTCGTCCAGGGCGCGATCTCGCTGCTCGTCCGGGCCGCCGGCGACGACCCGCACGCGACCAGCCGCCTGCTCAGCGACCCGTTGCACGCGACGGTCCACCTGGTCTGGGGGATCGTGCTGCTCGCCGTGCTGGCCCGGCGGGACGCCGCGGCGGCGACCGAGACGGCGTTGATCTTCGGCCTCTTCTACGTCGGGCTGCTCGTCCTCGGCCTGAGCGTCCACCACCCGCTGGGCATGCAGATCGACGGCAAGGAGAACGCCTTCCACGCGGTGGTGGGCCCGGCGGCCCTGCTGGTCTGGTGGCGCGAGGTGCGCCGCTCCCGGACGCGCACTCCTTCCTGACGCGCGACTCAGCATCGCGGGTAGGCTGCGCCGCATGCCTGAGCCCCTGCCGCAGCGGGCCCGAGTGGTCGTCGTCGGCGGCGGTGTGATCGGCTGTTCGGTCGCCTACCACCTGGCACACGAGGGATGGACGGACGTCCTGCTGCTGGAGCGCGATCGGCTGACCTCGGGCACCACCTGGCACGCAGCGGGTCTCATGGTCACGTTCGGCTCCACGTCGGAGACCTCGACGAGGCTGCGGCAGTACACGAGCGACCTGTACTCCCGGCTGGAGGCGGAGACCGGTCAGGCCACCGGGTTCCGGCCGGTCGGGTTCATCGAGGTGGCCACCGAACCCGATCGGCTCGAGGAGTACCGCCGGGTCTCGGCCTTCAACCGGTACTGCGGCGTCGACGTCCAGGAGATCTCCGCCGCGGAGGTGGCCGGCCTCTTCCCGCCCGCGCGCACCGACGACGTCCTGGCCGGCTTCTACGTCGAGCGCGACGGCCGGGCCAACCCGGTCGACGTGACGATGTCGCTGGCCAAGGGCGCCCGGATGCGCGGGGTGACGGTCGTCGAGGGCGTGCCGGTGACCGGGTTCCTGCAGCGCCGCGGCGTGGTCACCGGAGTTCGTACCGACCACGGCGACGTCGAGGCCGAGTACGTCGTGAACTGCGCAGGCATGTGGGCGCGGCAGCTTGCCGCGCCGGCCGGGGTGAACGTCCCGCTGCAGGCCGCCGAGCACTACTACCTGATCACCGAGGAGGTCCCCGGGCTCACCGCGGACCTCCCGGTGCTCGAGGACCCCGCCTCCTTCGGGTACTTCCGGGAGGAGACCGGCGGGCTGATGATCGGCCTGTTCGAGGCCGTCTGCGCACCGTGGAAGGTCGACGGCGTGCCGGAGGACTTCTCGTTCGGCCGGCTGCCGCCCGACTGGGACCGGATGGGCCCCTACCTCGAGGCGGCGATGCGCCGGGTGCCGGCATCGATGGACGCCGGGATCCGGACGTTCTTCTGCGGCCCGGAGAGCTTCACCCCCGACCTGCAGCCGGTCGTGGGGGAGGCGCCGGAGCTGAGGAACTACTTCGTGGCGGCCGGGCTGAACTCGATCGGCATCCTCACCGGCGGCGGGCTCGGCCGGGTGCTGGCCGGCTGGATCATCAACGGCCACCCGGACGTGGACGTGACCGCCTTCAACATCGACCGCCTGCACAGCTACCAGGCCAATCCCGACTACCGGCGCACCCGCACGGTGGAGTCGCTTGGGATGGTCTACCAGTGCCACTACCCGACGCGTTCGATGCAGACCGCGCGCGGCGTGAAGAGATCCCCCGTGCACGACCGGTTGGCCGCCGCCGGCGCCTACTTCCGGGACGTGAGCGGCTGGGAGGGCGCGGACTGGTATGCCCCGGCCGGCGTGGAGCCCGTGGTCGAGCGGCTGTCCTGGGGGCGGCAGAACTGGTTCGGGTACTGGGAGGCCGAACACCGGGCGGCCCGGGACGGCGTGATCCTCATGGACATGTCGTTCATGTCGAAGTTCCTCGTCCAGGGCCGCGACGCCGGGCGGCTGCTGAACCGCATCTCGGCCAACCAGGTGGACGGCGAGCCCGGCGTGATCACCTACACCCAGTGGCTGAACGAGCGCGGCACGCTCGAGGCCGACCTCACCGTCACCAAGCTCGACGACGGGCGCTTCTGGGTCGTGGCCTCGGACACCGCGCACCGCCACGTCCAGACCTGGATGCAGCGGCGGATCACCGACCTGCACGTGACGGTCACCGACGTGACATCCGGCTACGCCCAGCTCAACGTGCAGGGGCCGCTCTCCCGGGATCTCGTGCAGTCGCTGACCTCGCAGGACCTGTCCAACGAGCGCTTCCCGTTCCGCACAGCGCGCGAGATCGACCTCGGTTACGCCCGCGCCCTGTGCGTCCGGATCACCTACCTCGGCGAGCTCGGCTACGAGCTATACGTCCCGGCGGAGCAGGCCGTGCACGCGTACGAGCGCCTGGTCGAGGCCGGCGACGGCTGGGGGATGCGGCACGCGGGGCTGAAGGCGCTGGCCAGCCTGCGGATGGAGAAGGGCTACCGGGACTACGGGCACGACATCGACAACACCGACTCGGTCCTCGAGGCCGGGCTCGGTTTCGCCGTCGACCTGACCAAGCCGGACGGCTTCATCGGCTGCGAGGCGGTGGCGGCCGCCAAGGCCGCGGGGCTGCCGACGCGCCGCCTCGTCCAGGTGCTGGTGACCGATCCCGACCCGATGCTGTTCCACGCCGAGGTCGTGTGGCGCGACGGTGAGCCGGTGGGCTACGTCCGCGCCGGTTCCTACGGGTTCACCCTCGGTGGCGCGGTCGGTCTGGTGATGGTCGAGGCGGGGGAGCCGGTGAACCAGGCCTACCTCGACGGCGGCGGATGGGAGGTGGAGATCGCCGGACGGCGCTACCCGGCACGCGTCTCGCTCAGGCCGATGTACGACCCGGAGATGAAGCGCGTCAGGAGCTGAGCTGCTGAGCTATTTCGCCGCCGCCTCGGCGGCGTAGAAGTCCAGCGCGGTCTTCGTCTTCGTCTGCTGGTCGCCGGAGGTGTCCACGCCACGACCTTGCAGGTAGGCCCTGGTCTCGACCGCTACCTGGAACATCTCGGCCGGCGGGCACTTGGTGGACAGCTCGAGGATGCGCGAGTTGTCGGGGTAGAGCCACAGCTCGGCGACCAGGCGCCGGCCGTAGTCCTTCGGTGAGAACTTCAGCTTGAGCACGTTGATCGGGCCGAGGATCGACAGGTCATCCAGGCCGATGCCCTCGGGGGCGTGCTCGGCGTAGAAGGCCCGCTGCTCCCTGCTGAACAGCTTGCGGATCGGGCGTCGCCCGGCGGCAACTTCCTGGACGTCCGTGTTCCCGAGGGCACCCTTGAACGACGCCGAGCAGACGTAGCCACCGGGCATCGCGTCGACCTCGACCACCATCGCAGGGGACTGGCGCAGCGTCGCCGGGATCTGCTCGGGAACGACCGGGCGGAGCTTGATGACCGAGTCGTCGCCGCGTTGCTGCACCCTGCGGGCCCGTACGACCAGGCCGTTCTGGTTCAGCGTGAGCTCCGGGGTGTCGAAGAAGAACACCTGCCGGATCTGTGCCTGCAGGGGGTCCATCCCGAGCGCGAGGACGGCCGAGCGCTGGGTCAAGTCCGGCACGGTGAGCTTCAGCTCGACGCTGTCGGCGCCCTTGGTCAGGGCGAGCAGCTCTCCGAGCTCGATGTCGGACAGTCGGGGTGCCCGCGCGCCGGTGGCCTTCTTGGCGGCTCGCTTGGTGGCAGGCGTGGCCTTCTTGGTGGCCGGCATGCTCGGCACCTCCTCATCCCGGTCCCGCCTCGGGGCCGTGATCGACATTCTTGCCGTGCCCCACGGGGCGGACCTCACCCATGGAGGGTGAAAAGCCACGCAAGGGGTGCACCCGACGGACCAATCACCCCAACCGGGTGAGGCGCGCCCACCCCGCAATGCCGATGATGTTGCTGGACGGTGCTGGGGACGACGCGGAGAGGCACCCTGATGGCTGGCGACAGCGCGCAGGGCGGCAGCGGCCAGGCGCCCGCGGGGACATCCGAGACCCCGGCCGGCTCCCGGACCGCCGGCCCGAGCATGCCCTGGTGGGTCCCGCCGGTCGGCCGCAGCGCGTGGTTGCTGGTCGGGATCGCGATCCTGGCGGCGATCGTCCTGCTCGTGCTCGGCCTGATCAGCGACCTCCTGATCCCGCTGACGTTCGCGGCCATCCTGGGGGCGGTCTTCGTGCCGCTGGTCGACCGGTTCGAGCGCTGGCACATCCGCCGCTCCCTGGGCGCTCCGCTCGTGGTCCTCCTCGTGCTCGCCACGGTCATGGTCGTGGTCTGGATGGTGTTCACCCAGATCATCAGCCAGGGCAGCGAGATCATCGACAAGGTGACCGCCGGCATCGACTCGGCGGGCGACGGGGTCTCGTTGTCGCAGGAGGACAAGCAGCAGGCGGCGAAGATCGCCGGGCAGCTCGTGCTCGTGATGATCGAGGGGACACTCAAGGGGCTCGGGTCGGTGACCGTGCTGATCGTGGCGCTCGTCGTCGGCGTGTTCTTCATGTTCTTCCTGATGAAGGAGTGGACGCATTACCTGGACGGGACGTCCAGGTGGCTCACGAGGGTGTTCGCGCTGCCTCCAGGGGTCGGCAGCCACGTCCTGTCGGACGCCGTGCAGTCGTTCCGCGGCTACGCCTGGGGGATGACCATCATCGGGTTCATGAACGCGACCGTCGTCGGGCTCGGCGCGCTCCTGCTCGGGGTGCCGCTCGCGGGACCGATCGCGATCGTCACGTTCGTGACCAGCTACATCCCGTTCTTCGGCGCATTCTTCTCCGGGGCCTTCGCCGTGCTGATCGCCCTGGGTTCCCAGGGGATCGGGACCGCCGTGGCCATGCTGGCGATCGTCCTGCTGAGCCAGAACACGTTGCAGAACCTCCTGCAGCCCTTTGCCTTCGGCCGGGCCCTGTCACTCCACCCGATGGTCATCATGCTGGTGTCCACCGGCGGTGCGCTCCTGTTCGGCGTGCTCGGCGCGACGCTGGCACCGCCCCTGACGGCGGTGGCGCTCCGCGCGAGTCGCATCCTCCGTGAGGCTGGTGTCTTCGAGAAGCCCCCGGTGTCCTGGGTCGCCGACGCGGTGGCCGGGGGCCCGGCGCGGCCCCCGCCCTCGGCGCCGCCCCTGCCGCCACCTGCGGACATCATCGCGCCGCTGCCGGACCCGGGCGAGCCGTGACCGATCCGCGCGGCCGGGCATTCTCCTACGGCGTCCATTCGGAGGTCGGCAGGCTGCGCAAGGTCGTCGTCTGCGCGCCGGGCCTCGCCCACCTGCGGCTCACGCCGACCAACAGCCACGACTTGCTGTTCGACGACGTGATGTGGGTGGAGAACGCCCAGCGCGACCACGCCGACTTCAGGAACAAGCTCGCCAACCTCGGGGTCGAGGTGGTCGAGCTGCACGACCTGCTCGCCGAGACCATGGCGATCCCCGAGGCGAGGACCTGGCTGCTGGACCGCAAGATCGTGGCCAACCAGGTCGGCATCGGTCTCGTGGACGGCACCCGCGCGTTCCTGGAGTCGCTCGGCACGCGCAAGCTGGCCGAGTACCTCATCGGCGGCCTGGCCACCTCGGACCTGCCCAGCGACTTCCGGTCCGCCTACGTCTCCCTCGCACGGGAATCGACCAGCGTCCGGGAGTACCTCATGCCCCCGCTGCCCAACACCCTCTACACCCGGGACACCACCTGCTGGCTCTACGGCGGGGTCACGTTCAACCCGCTGTACTGGCCGGCCCGCCACGACGAGACCCTGCTCTACAAGGCGATCTACCTGCACCACCCCGACTTCGTGGGCTCGGTGGTCTGGTGGGGCGACCCGGAGCGGGACTGGGGCGCGGCGACGTTCGAGGGCGGCGACGTCATGCCGGTCGGCAACGGCGTCGTCCTGATGGGGATGAGCGAGCGGACATCGCGCCAGGCGATCACCCAGGTCGCCGCCGCGCTGTTCGCCAATGGTGCGGCCGAGCAGGTCATCGTCGCGGGTATGCCGAGGCTCCGGGCCGCGATGCACCTCGACACGATCTTCACCTTCGCCGATCGCGACATCGTGACGCTCTACCCGACGATCGTCGACCGGATCCACACCTTCACGCTCCGGCCGGACGACCGGCCGCCCGGCGTCCACGTGACCGACGAGGAGAACCGGTCATTCGTCGACGTCGTGGCCGGCTCCCTCGGCCTGCCGAAGCTCAACGTGATCGAGACCGGCGGCGACGTCTACGCCTCGGAGCGCCAGCAGTGGGACAGCGGCAACAACGCCGTCGCGGTCGAGCCGGGGGTGGTGTTCACCTATGACCGCAACACCAAGACGAACACCCTGCTCCGCAAGGCCGGCGTCGAAGTGATCACCATCGTCGGCGCGGAACTCGGCCGGGGGAGGGGCGGCGGGCACTGCATGACCTGCCCGATCATCCGGGACGCGGTCGACTACTGAGCGTCGATCCCTCTGCGCCCGCGGGTTGTCGGGAGGATCTCACCCGGTAAGGATGATGCCGGGCCGGGAGAGCCGACTTTACGCTGCCGCAGCCGACGGCATCCGACGATCACCTACAGCAAAGGACATGGCAGTGGCCACTTTGACCGTATGGAAATTCTCCACCGCCACCGGCGCGGAGCAGGCGCAGGCGACCCTGGAGGCCCTGGCCAAGCAGGAGCTCATCAAGGTCCACGACGCCGCGATCGTCTCCTGGCCGGCCGGGGCGAAGAAGCCGAAGACCAGGCAGCTGAACAACCTGGCCGGTGCGGGCGCGTTGGGTGGCGCGTTCTGGGGCATGCTGTTCGGCCTGATCTTCTTCATCCCGCTGCTCGGCCTGGCCATCGGCGCGGGCATCGGTGCGCTGACCGGATCCCTCGCCGACGTGGGCATCGACGACGACTTCATCAAGTCCGTGCGCAATGAGATCACACCGAACACCTCTGCTCTGTTCGTCATGACCAGCGACGCAGTGCTGGACAAGGTGCAGGATGCCTTCAAGGGTCAGGAGGAGGCCCCCCAGCTCATCCACACGAACCTGTCCCAGGAGCAGGAGGACAAGCTGCGCGAGGTGTTCACCGAGGAGTAGACCCGTCGACTCGGTCCTCTGAGATGGCTACCTCGGGGTTGAGGCCCGCCGCCCGGCGGGCGCGGGTCCAGGCCAACCTCAGGGGTGCAGTCTTCGGCACGATCACCGGCGCGGCCGTGATCGCCGCGACCTCCGCCCACGCGGACAGCCTCCAGACGATCCTGATCGCGACGAGCGGGACGCTGGTCGTGTTCTGGCTCGCGCACGTCTACGAGGTCATCCTCGAGGGCCACCACGCGGGGGCGAAGCTGACCAGGAACACGATCTGGCTGGCCGTGCTCGAGGAGCTGCCGGTTGTGGAGGCCCCGCTGCCGTCGGTGTTACTGCTGGCCCTCGGCGCGCTCGGAGTCCTCGGCTACGACGCTGCCGTGAACCTGGCCCTGTGGCTGGCGGCGGCACAGCTCGTGGTCTGGTCGGTCGTCGCCGCGCGCCGGCAGAAATGGTCGTGGGTGGCTTCCGCGGTCTTCGGAGCGATCAGCGGGGCGTTCGGAATCGGGATCATCGCGCTCAAGGCGTTGCTGCACTGAGCGCGCTGAAGGACCCTCACGCGCGTGGTGCCTGCCCCGCCGTGCCGCCCTGCCGGGCCAGCGCCTCCTCGATCCGGTCGAGGCGGCCGGCGATCTCGTCCAGCCGCTGGGCAAGGTCCCCCCCACCGTCCGGCTCGTCCGACCCCTGCGCGCCCACCAGATGGTGACGCTCACCCAGCTCCCGCTGTGCGCGGGCGACGAAGCTGGACGTGATGACGGCGGTGATGATCGAGACGAAGGCGATCGACTCCAGCATCACGAAGGCCCCGATCACGCGCCCGAACGGGGACCGGGGTACCACGTCCCCGTAGCCGACGGTGGTGACGGTCTGCAGCGCCCACCACCACCCCGGCCAGACACTCTGGAACTCCTGCGGCTCGGCGATCCTGATCAGGATGCCGCCGATGATCACACTGACCACCGTGGCGGCCACGATGACCCCCATCGCGCTGCGAATCGACAGCGGCCGGGCGTGGTACCGCGTGAAGCGGCGCTCCATGAACCTCATCTTGACCACAAGGTCATGATGGCAAGATCCGGTGTCCGAGGGGGGACTTGAACCCCCATGCCCTTTCGGGCACTAGCACCTCAAGCTAGCGCGTCTGCCTATTCCGCCACCCGGACCAGGGCCGGCCGACAGGCCGGAGGCGCTGACGACGTTACCACGATCCATCGAGGAGACCGCCGGGCCGGACGCGGCTACGGTGACGGTCATGAGCGAGCCGCCGGTGGCCCGGAACGATCACGGGGTGGCGCCCGCCCCCGAGCAGGAGGTCGTGGACATCTGCCGCGAGCTCATCCGGATCGACACGAGCAACTACGGCGACGGATCCGGCCCGGGGGAGCGCAAGGCCGCCGAGTACGTCGCCGGGCTGCTCGCCGACGCGGGCCTCGATCCGGTTCTGCTGGAAAGCAATCCGGGACGCGCCAGCGTCGTCGCGCGGGTGCCCGGGGCCGACCCCGGCCGCCCGCCGCTGCTGGTGCACGGCCACCTGGACGTCGTCCCGGCGCGGGCCGAGGACTGGGCCCGGCACCCGTTCGCCGCCGAGGAGGCGGACGGCTGCCTGTGGGGCCGCGGTGCGGTGGACATGAAGGACATGGACGCGATGATCCTCGCGTGCGTGCGTGCCATGGCCCGGTCGGGACGGCGTCCGCCGCGCGACGTCGTGCTCGCGTTCACCGCCGACGAGGAGGCCGGCGGCCGCCTCGGCGCCCACTGGCTCGTGGACCACCATCCCGACCTGTTCGACGGGGTCGAGGAGGCGATCAGCGAGGTCGGCGGGTTCTGCGTGACCGTCGCGGACCGGCGGATCTACCTGCTGCAGACCGCGGAGAAGGGCATCCTCTGGCTGCGCCTGGTCGCCCGGGGGCGCGCGGGCCACGGCTCGCAGCTCAACGACGACAACGCGGTGACCCGGCTCGCCGGCGCCGTGAGCCGGATCGGCGGTCACGAGTGGCCCCGCGAGGTGACCCCGACCGTGCGGGCATTCCTCGACGGTATGTCCGAACTGTCCGGCACCCGCCTGGACGCCGAGGACCAGGCCGGACTCGAGCAGGTTCTCGGCACCACGGCCCGCTGGATCGGGGCCACCGTGCGCAACACCGCGAACCCGACCGCGCTCGAGGCCGGGTACAAGCACAACGTGATCCCCGGAACCGCCTCGGCGCTGATCGACTGCCGGTTCCTGCCGGGCCGGGAGGACGAGCTGCTGGCCACGGTCCGGGAACTGGCGGGCCCCGGCGTGGACGTCGAGGTCCTGGTCCGGGACGTCGCGCTGGACGCACCGGCGGACGGCGACGTCGTCGCCACCATGCACGCCGCCCTGCGGGCCGAGGACCCGGAGGCGCACGTGCTGCCGTACTGCCTGTCCGGCGGGACGGACAACAAGGCCTACTCCCGCCTCGGCATCCGCGGCTACGGGTTCGTCCCGCTGCGGCTGCCCGAGGGCCTGGACTTCGCCGGGATGTTCCACGGGGTGGACGAGCGGGTCCCGCTGGACGCGCTGCGGTTCGGCACCAGGGTGCTGGGCCACCTGCTCGAGAACTGCTAGCGGTCCGCCGCGGGCGGTCACGCCGTCCGGGCGACCCGGATGATCCTGCGGCGCAACCAGACCCGGCGCGCCCCGCCCGCGTACAGGCGCACCCGCGCAAGCTCCCAGCGGCCGTACTCGGCGTGATCGGTGAGGATCCGGCGCACCTCGGGCCCCGGGGTGTGGCGGGGCAGGGTGAGCACGCGGTATTCGTATGCACCCGTCACGGAAGGCAGGTCGGACACCGCCGCGGCGGGGGTCGGCGTGGGCTCGGTCATCGTCCCCATTGTGACCACGAACCGATACGGTCGTGCCATGACGACGGATCCGCGGGCCGCCCTGGACCGCCTGATCGCTGCCCTCGAGGCCCACCTGCAGGCCGCCGGACGCCGGCACGGCGAGGCAGATCCCGCCGTCGTCGCCGCCTACCAGACCCTGGCTGACGCCTTCGAAACCTACGACGAGGCCCTCTACACCGCCTACGACGAGGTCACCCCGTTCATCCTCTACGACGACGCCGCGGACGAGGAGGAGGAGGACGAGGAGGGCGAAGAGGACGAGGACGAAGAAGAAGAAGACGAGGACGAAGACGAAGAGGACGAGGACGACGACGAGGATTTCGAGGACGTCGAGGACGTCGAGGACCTCGAAGAGGAGATCGACGAGGAGTCCGACGAGGACGACGACCTCGACCTGGACGAGGGACTGGACGAGGGATCCGACCAGGGGACCGAGGCGTCCCTGACCCGCCCGGAAGCCGGAAGCTGAGCGCCGCTCAGGGCCGCTCGGGGTAGCCCACGGGCGGCGCCGACACCTCGTCCAGCGCGGCCCGGATCTCCTCCGGCAGCTCGACCTCCTCGCTTGCCAGCGACCCGCGCAGCTGCGCCGCGGTTCGGGCGCCGACCAGCACCGAGGCGACGCCGCGGCGGTCGCGCACCCAGGCGAGCGCCACCTCCAGCGGCGCGCAGCCGAGCCCGTCGCCCGCGGTCACCACGGCGTCGACGATCCGCCGGGAGGTGTCGCCCAGGTAGGGCGCCACGAACTCGGACAGGTGGGGAGAGCCCCCCCGCGAATCGGCCGGAGTGCCCGTCCGGTATTTGCCGGTCAGCACCCCCCGCCCCAGCGGCGACCAGGCGAGCACGCCGAGGCCGAGCGCTTGCGCCGCCGGGAGCACCTCACGCTCCACGCCGCGCTGCACGAGCGAGTACTCCATCGACGTGGCCACCAACCCGGCCCTTCCCGTAGGAGAGCCTCCGGCGGGGCCGAGGCCCGCCGCCAGCGCCGTCTGCCACCCGGAGTAGTTGGACACCCCGGCGTAGCAGGCCCGGCCCGAGCCGACCGCCTGCTCCAGCGCGGAAAGCGTCTCCTCGACCGGCACCGCGGGGTTCCAGCCGGGCGCCAGCCACAGGTCCACCGCCTCGATCCGCAGCCTGCCCAGTGACTCGTCCAGGCTGGAGAGCATGGCTCGCCGGGAGGTGTCCACCCAGGCGCCGCGGCGCCGGCCGCCCCGGGTGCAGATGACGACCTCCTCGCGGGAGACCGCTCCGGACAGCAGTTCGCCGAGGACCTCCTCTGCGGCGCCGCCGCCATACCCTGCCGCGGTGTCCAGCAGCGTGCCGCCCGCATCCAGGAAGTCGTGCAGCTGGCCGGCCGCCTCGATCTCGTCGGTGTCCCGCCCCCAGGTCATCGTGCCCAGGCCGAGTCGGGAGACCAGCAGACCGCTGCGGCCGACCCGTCGCTGT
>JBKPQU010000354.1:0-7798 GCA_046734255.1 Actinomycetota bacterium | reverse complement strand
CGGTGGCGGGGTGGTGCCGATGTGGCGATCGGCCTGGTGCTGCTCGCAGGCGGGCTGGTGCTGCTGGCGTCGCGTCTCGGGCTGCCGGTGCGGCCGCAGCTGCTGGTCCCGCTGCTGGTCGTCGGCGCGGGCGCGGTACTGGCGTTCACCCAGCTCGACGAGGTGGAGCGCTCGAGGTGGGCGGCCCGCACCGGGGTGGGCACGCGCGCAGCGGCGGTGCAGGCATGCATCGGGCTGGTCCTGGTGGTGCTCGGGCTGTTCCTGCTGATCGTCCCGCACACCGACCCGGTCCAGCTGGGCCGGACGGCGCTGGCCGCGCTGGCGGTGCTGGGCGGCGTCGGGCTGGTGCTCGCGCCGTGGGGGCTGCGGCTGTGGCGGGATCTCGACGACGAGCGGGCGGCCCGGGTGCGGGAGGCGGCGCGCTCGGACATCGCGGCGCACCTGCACGACTCCGTGCTGCAGACGCTGGCGCTGATCCAGCGCCGCAGCGGCGACCCGGCCGAGGTGGCACGGCTGGCCCGGGCGCAGGAACGCGACCTGCGGGGGTGGCTGTACGGCGAGCCCGCCGCCGACCAGCAGACGCTGGCTGCGCAGGTCGCCGCGATCGCGGCCGAGGTCGAGGACGTGCACGGGGTCCGGGTGGAGGTGGTGACCGTCGGGGACGGTCCGGTCGACGCCGGCTCGGCGATCCTGCTCGCGGCCCTGCGGGAGGCGGTGGTCAACGCCGCCCGGCACGCCGGGGGGCCGGTCAGGGTGTACCTGGAGTGCGGCCCGGACGAGGTGGAGGCGTTCGTCCGGGACCGCGGGCCGGGGTTCGTCGTGGACGCCGTCCCGGGGGACCGGCTCGGCGTCCGGGAGTCGATCATCGGCAGGATGGAGCGGCACGGCGGTTCGGCCCGGGTGCGCAGCACGCCGGGCGAGGGGACGGAGGTGCGCCTGGTGCTCCCGGTGCACGCGGAGACGGTGTGAGATTCCGATGAGCCGCGACGCGGTGCGGATCGTCCTGGTCGACGACCACCGGATGTTCCGCAGCGGTGTCCGGGCGGAGCTGGCCGGGCCGGTCGCCGCCGGCCGGATCACGGTGGTCGGCGAGGCCGGCGACGTGGAGCAGGCGGTGGCGGTGGTCGGCGAGCAGCATCCGGACGTGGTGCTGCTCGACGTCCACCTGCCCGGCGGGACCGACCGCCAGGGCGGCCGCGAGGTGCTGCGCCGGTGCGCGCCGCTGCTGGCCGGGCCGCACCCGGTGCGGTTCCTGGCGTTGAGCGTGTCCGACGCCGCGGAGGACGTGATCGCGGTGATCCGCGCCGGCGCCCGTGGCTACGTGACGAAGTCGATCTCCGGCGAGGACCTCGCCGAGGCGATCGATCGGGTCGCCGACGGCGACGCGGTCTTCTCCCCGCGGCTGGCCGGTTTCGTCCTGGACGCCTTCGGTGCCGGGGCCGGGGAGGTCGCCGTCCTGGACGACGAGCTCGACCGCCTCTCCGCCCGCGAGCGCGAGGTGATGCGGTTGATCGCCCGGGGCTACGCCTACAAGGAGGTGGCCCGGGAGCTGTTCATCTCGGTGAAGACCGTCGAGACCCACGTCTCCGCCGTCCTTCGCAAGCTGCAGCTCTCCAGCCGCCACGAGCTCACCCGCTGGGCCGCCGACCGCCGCCTGCTCTGACCCACACTGTGCGTCGTTACACCGATCCCGGTTGCCCACGGCGTGACACTGTGCCCATGGGAAGCCCACGGTGTCACACCGTGGGTGTCAGCGATGCGCGCTAATCCGCACAGTCGGGCGCACCGTCAGCCGGTGGCGATCACCTTGAAGGCCTCGGCGAGGCGGCCCTCGGGGAGGCCGGCGCGCTCGGCGACCATGGTCCCCCAGCCGCGGATCATCTCCGGCAGCTTCTCGCCCATGTGCTCGGTCTGGCTGCGGTGGGCGTGCAGGGCGGCGAGCTTCCGGTCGAACGTGTCGGTGATCTCCACGAAGTGGTCGACGCCGGGGTGCGCCATGATCCAGACCTCGCGCACCGTCCAGGGCTCGAGGCCCTCCTCGGCGAGCAGCTCGGGGAAGGCAAACGGATTGCGCGCCGCCGGGTAGACCGCGCGGATCGCCGCCTCGCCGGCCGCGAGATGGTCGGGGTGGCTGGCCCCGATCCGGTCCCAGTTGCGGTCCGGCGACGGCATGAGCACCCGCTCCGGGCGCACCTGCCGGATCACCCGCACGATCTCCTTCTGGAGCTCGTGCGAGGGCTCCAGCCACCCGTCCCGGAAGCCGTCCAGGAACCGCACGTCGTGGACGCCGACCTGGGCGGCCGCCTCGCGCTGCTCCCGCTCGCGCAGCGCCGGCATCTGCTCGCGCGGGGTGTCGTCGAAACCGCCCTGGTCACCACGGGTGCACAGCAGGTAGGTCACCTTAACTCCGGCGTCCGTCCAGCCGGCCACCGTGCCCGAGGCGCCGTAGTCGAGATCGTCCGGATGGGCGGCCACGCACAGCGCGCGCGTGATCTCCGAATCGGGTAGCGGCACCCGGCCATGCTATGTCGCGGCCTCCCGGGGGACTCCGTCGAGCCGTCAGGCGGACAGCGCCCGGGCCCGCAGCCGGGCGACGGCCGGGGACGTCGAGCACGGCAGCAGCCGGGAAGGGTCCTCCGGCCACAGCACCGCGACGTCCACCCAGTCCGCGAAGCGGTACGGCCGGTGGTCGAGCACCCCGGCGAGGTGACGGCGCAGCCGGGACATCTCCGCCCGCACGGTCACGGTCCGCTCCGGCACGCCGAACAGGTCCGCGGCCAGCTCGGTCGCGGTGCGGCCCGGCCGGTGGACGGCGAGCACCAGCAGCATCTCCGCGTGGCGCGGGCTGAGCGGCTGCGTCCAGCACCCGGACGGCCCGGTCACGGTCAGCCTCCAGTGCCGGCTGCCCCGCAGGTCCAGCTCGACCCGGGTGGGGGAGACCTCGCCGGCCGCGTCCTCGCCGTCCGCCGGCCGGATCAGCCACCCGCCGGGCAGCGGCTCGACCCGGCACATCCCGTACGCCGGCAGCCAGACCCGCTCACCCTCGACCCGCTCCGGCAGCAGGATCCGGTCCACGGGGGCGACCCCGCTGGCCGCGGCGATCCAGCCGTGCGGGTCGGTGACCACGGCCCGGCCCTCGATCCGGGCCAGCACCGGCGCCCCGACCGCACGCAACCGGACCAGGTCGGCCTGGTGCTCGTCGCGCAGCACCCCCTCGGCCAGGCGGCCGACCGCGTCGACCAACGCCAGCGTGCTCGGATGCACGGTCGCCGCCGGGCCGCTGACGTCGACCACCCCGAGCAGGCGCCCGTCCCGCGGGTCGTGCACCGGGGCGGCCGCGCACGTCCACGGATGGTGGGTGCGGACGAAGTGCTCCGCGGAGTACACCTGGACCGGCCGGCGGGCGACGATCGCGGTGCCGATCGCGTTGGTGCCCACGGTGTCCTCGTCCCACCGGGCGCCCTCGACGAAGCCCAGCCCGTCGGCCTTGCGCCGCACCCGGCTGCTGCCGTCCCGCCACAGCACCCGCCCGTCGGCGCCGACCACGACCATGATGTGCTGCGCCTCGTCGGCGATGCTGACCAGCGCGGCCCGCAGCGTCGGCAGCGCGCCGAGCAGGCCGCTGGTCTCGCGCTGGCGTTCGAGCGTCCCCGGGTCCAGCGGCTCGACCTGCCCGCCCCGGTCGGGGTCCACGCGATGGATCAGCCGCCGCCAGGACGCCTCGATCACCGGCCGCGGCCGGACCGGCGGGGTCCGCCCGGCCAACGCCGCCGCATGCACCCGGGCCAGCACGCGCGCGTGATCTCGGGGGTCCGTTCCTGCCGGGACGGCGCTCTCGAGCCGCGTGGCGGGCACTGCACCACCTCCGGACCGGCGGACGGATCGTGGCGGAGTGTGACCAGTCGCACCTATCGACCAGTCTCGCTCGCCGTCCGTGACGCCGGTACCCCCCGAGGGGAATTGGGGTAGCCCAGCGGTCGCGGAGTCCGGCCCGTCGCCGCCGGGGCCGGCCGCCTCGCATGGGATCATCCCGGCGTGCCACGCTGGGCGGGGCACCTCGAGCGCAGGAGGTCCGGATGGCACCCGCCACATCCAAGTCCGACGGCGAGTCCGGCGGCGAGTCCGGCGGACCGGGGGAGGACGTGCGGCGCAAGTTCCGCGAGGCCCTGGAACGCAAGCAGCAGCGGAACACCGGCAAGGGCGAGGCGGCCGACGGCTCGGACGCCTCGAAGGCGCACGGCGCCCACGGACCGGCCACGACCCGCCGCTCGTTCCGGCGAAAGAGCGGATAGCGGCGGTCGGTGCGCCTACCGCGGCTGGGCGATCACTCCCTCGATCACCTCGAGCACCTCGTGCGGTGACTCCATGTGCACCATGTGCCCGGAGCCCTCGACCACGCGCAGCGGCCAGGGCCCGGGGGCCGTGCTCGGCGGCGGGATGATCCGGTCGGCGGCGCCCCAGACCACGGTCACCGGGAGGTCCAGTCCGGCCACCCGCCCCGCGAGGTCGAGCGCCTGGCCCGATCCCGCACCGCCGTCGGCCAGCAGCGTGCCTTGCAGCGCGCGCAGGGCCGCCTCGACGCCGTCCAGCCGCTTGTACTTCAGGACGTCGTCGACGAGTTGCCGGGTGACCAGATCCTCGCTGGCGAACAGCTTGGCCAGCATCGGTTTGACCTCGCGGCGGGAGCTCGCCTCGGCGAACCCCCGCACGTAGTCGGCGTCGATGTCGGTGCTGAAACCCGCCGGTGCCATCAGGGTCAGCGACCGCACCCGGGACGGCGCCTGCAGCGCGACCGCGCTGACCACCGCGCCGCCCAGGGAGTGCCCGCCCAGGTGCGCAGCCGGGATGTCGAGCGCGTCCAGGAAGCCGATCACGACCTCGACCAGGACGTCGAGCGAGCCGTCGCCGACGTCCTTGCTCGACGCCCCGTGCCCGGGCAGGTCCAGGGCATGCACGGTCCGCCCGCCCGCGGCGTCCGGCCCGGCGGCCAGCGGCTCGGTGAGGAACAGCCAGGAGTTCTTGTCCCCGCCGTAGCCGTGCACGAGGACGATCACCTCCTCGCCCTCGCCGAGCGTGGCGTAGCTGATCGTCCGCCCGCCGGCCTCGACCGTGGCCTGGACGGGTCCCGCCTCCTCCTCGACGATGCCGGCCGCCAGGTCCTCCTGAGCCTTGGCGACCACCGCGTCGATCTCGTCGTCCGGCACCTCGGCCGGGGCCACCACTGCGATCACCCCGCTGACCGGGACGTCGGCGCCGGTGGGAGCGATGATCCGGCGCAGCACGCCCTGCTGCGCCGACTCCAGCGTTCCAGCGATCTTGTCGGTCTCGATGTCGGCCAGGTCCATCCCGGGGGAGATCTCCTCCCCCTCCTCGACCAGCCAAGCCATGACCTTGCCGGACTTCATCGACAGGCCCCACTTGGGCATGGTCACCGTCTGGATCCGTGGCTCCTCGGCGCTCACCGCTGCCAGCCGTGCACCGACTTGACCGCGTTGACCACCCGCTGCGCGTCCGGGATGTAGAGGTCCTCCAGCGCGTCGGCGAACGGCACCGGCGTGTGCGGCGCCGTGACCATCTCGATCGGCGCGCGCAGCGAGCCGAATGCCTTCTGCGCCGCCAGAGCGGAGATGTCGGTGGCCATGCTGCAGCGCGGGTGCGCCTCGTCGACCACCACGAGCCGGCCGGTGTTCTCCACGCTCTCCAGCACGGTGTCCTCGTCCAGCGGGCTGGTCGTGCGCAGGTCGATCACCTCGCACTCGATCCCGGTGGAGGCCAGCGAGGACGCGGCCTCGCTCGCCACGTGCACCATCCGGCCCATCGTGACCACGGTGACGTCGCCGCCCTCGCGGACGACGTTCGCCTCGCCGAACGGCACGGTGTAGCTCTCCTCGGGCACCTCGCCGGCGAGGTCGTAGAGCGCCTTGTGCTCGCAGAAGATCACCGGGTCGTCGTCCCGGATCGCGCTGATCAGCAGCCCCTTGGCGTCGTACGGCGTGGCCGGCAGCACGACCTTCAGCCCGGGGATGTGGGTGAAGATCGAGTACAGGCACTGCGAGTGCTGGGCGGCGGCGCGCAGCCCGGCGCCGTACATCGTGCGCACGACGACCGGCGTGACCGCCTTGCCGCCGAACATGTACCGGAACTTGGCCGCCTGGTTGAAGATCTGGTCGAAGCAGACGCCCATGAAGTCGATGAACATCAGCTCGGCGACCGGCCGGAGCCCGCTGGTGGCCGCGCCCACGGCCGCGCCGACGAACGCCGACTCCGAGATCGGGGTGTCCAGCACCCGGCCCGGGAACTTGTGGTACAGGCCCTTGGTGACCCCGAGGACGCCGCCCCAGGCGTCCATCTCCCCGGGCGAGCCCTCGCCGCCCGCGTTGTCCTCACCCATCACCACGACGCTGGGGTCGCGCGCCATCTCCTGGGCCAGCGCCTCGTTGACCGCCTCGCGGTACGTGATCGTGCGTGCCATCGAAAGCCTCCTGTTCCTCGTCCGCGAAGCGGTCAGTAGCGGATGTAGACGTCGGTGAGCAGGTCGTCGGCGCCGGGCTTGGGCGCCGCCTTGGCCTCGGCCACCGCGTCGTCGATCAGCGCGGACACCTCGGCGTCCACCTGGTCGAGCTGCGATGCGCTCAGCCGCTGGCTCTCGGTCACCCGGCTGCGGAAGCGCAGCAGGCAGTCCAGGGTCTGCCGGGCCTGGCTGACCTCGTCACCGCGGTAGGCCTGCTGGTCGCCCTCGAAGTGCCCGTAGTAGCGGGTGAACTTCATCTCGATCAGCGTCGGCCCGCCGCCCTCACGTGCCCGGGCCACCGCCTCGCCCGCGGCCTCGTGCACGGCGAAGAAGTCGAACCCGTCGACGATCACGCCGGGCATCCCGAACGCCGCCGCGCGGTCGGCGATGTTGTCGCTGGCGACCGACCACGTGCTGGACGTGGTCTCCGCGTAGCCGTTGTTCTCGGCCACGAAGACGGCGGGCAGGTGCCAGACCGCGGCCAGGTTCAGCGCCTCCAGCGTCGTCCCCTGGTTGCTGGCGCCGTCGCCGAAGAACGCCACCCCGACCCCGCCGCGTCCGGCCAGCTTGGCGGCCAGCGCCGTCCCGCAGATCAGCGGGGGACCGCCGCCCACGATGCCGTTGGCGCCGAGCATCCCCTTGGACAGGTCGGCGATGTGCATCGAGCCGCCCTTGCCCCGGCAGGAGCCGGTGGAGCGGCCGTAGATCTCGGCCATCATCCCCTTGACGTCCACGCCCTTGGCGATGCAGTGGCCGTGGCCGCGGTGGGTCGAGGCGATCGTGTCGCGGTCGTCCAGCTGCATGCACACGCCGACGGCGGACGCCTCCTCACCGGCGTACAGGTGGACGAACCCGGGGATCTCCCCGGTGGCGAACTCCTCGTGCACGCGCTCCTCGAAGCCGCGGATCGTGCGCATCTGGCGATAGGCGGTGAGCAGTTCCTCCGCGCCTAGCTCGGAGCCGAGCCGGCTGCCGGCGGGTGGGGCCTGGGTCATGGGGTCCTCCTCGCGGGGGTGGGGGTCAACTCGTCGCTGGGTGCCGGGGACGCGTCCCGGCGCAGCAGTCCGGTGCGGGCGGCCTGGGCCAGCACCGCGGGGATGTCGACGCACCGAGGGCCGTCGGCGGACAGCCGGATGCGGGGCTGCTCGCCGTGCGGGCGGCCGGTGAAGGCGATCTCGCGCTCGCCGTCCACCGCCACCAGCCCGCGGGTGCAGCTCACCTCGACCTGGGAGCCCACCTCCAGCCGCCGCCAGGACCGCACGCCCACCGGCACGACGAGTCCGGGGG